>JBBQTV010000048.1:0-19409 GCA_038212935.1 Pyrinomonadales bacterium
AGACGAGCAGGCGTGTTGCCTCGATCTCAACGGCCATTTCGGCAAGCTGGAACTGCACGGCCTGAAAGTTGTTGATCGACTGGCCAAACTGTTCGCGCTCCGCCGTGTATTTGAGAGCCGCTTCATACGCGCCTTGAGCAACCCCGAGCATCTGTGCGCCGATGCCGATACGGCCTTCATTCAGAGTTTCGATCGAGACCTTGTAGCCTTTTCCAACCTCGCCGAGGACGTTCTCTTTCGGCACTTTGCAGCCGTCGAGGATGAGTTCCGTCGTTGAAGAAGCGCGAATGCCGAGTTTGTCTTCTTTCTTTCCTACAGTGAAGCCTTCGAAATCCTTTTCAACAATAAATGCCGTGATCCCCTTGTAACCGGCTGCGGGGTCAACGGTCGCGAAGAGGATGAAGATCTCTGCCTCGTTGCCGTTTGTGATCCATAGTTTCTGGCCGGTTATCTCGTAATGGTCGCCTTTATCTTCAGCACGGGTTGTCAATGCAAAGGCGTCCGAGCCCGACCCGGCTTCGCTGAGGGCATACGCACCGACGCGTCCCTCGGCGAGCTGCGGCATATACTTCTTTTTCTGTTCATCACTTGCCCAACGCATGAATGCGTTGGTAACGAGTGTGTTGTGGACGTCCACAAAAACCGAGACGCTTGCGTCAACCCGTGCGAGTTCCTCGATCGCGAGGATCGCATTGAAAATGGTCGAGCCCGCTCCGCCAAACTCCTCCGGCGATTCGATCGCCATTAGTCCTAATTCAAAACACTGCTTTATCAACTCGCCGTCGAGTTTAGACGCGTGCTCCATCGCCTCGACCCGTGGGCGAACCTCGCCTTCGGCAAACTCGCGAACCGATGCCCGAAATAATTCCTCTTCTTCTGAAAGTACTGTTAGCCCGTTGCTATATTCTGCCTGAGCAGCTGCGGATGAACTCATATTAAATAACCTCTTTAATAAATTTTTATAATGATGATATTACAACAAATGAGAGCAAATCTCATTTTGCCATTATGGAATGGGCACGCCTACGGCAGTTTCATCATGATGACATCGACCGAAAATCCGCCACGCGCGACGACGGCGTGTGTTCCGGCCAACGACCAATCGAAATTATAGATCTTCTCGCCCGGCACCGATATTATGACTTCCGGTTCCTCATCCGGCCGCTTGATGCTTTGCCGGACGATCGAAGAATCGCGGATGTAATCAAAGCTTTCGCCCGTAGTAGAAAATCGGATGAGTGCACGGGTTGATCGAATGCGAAAAGTTTCCATCCTCTCGGGGTCGGCAAGATTAATTAGCCCGATCCGGACAGGTACGTTAGCAAAGTCATCACCATCCGCGGTTTCCTCTTCATTGGTCTTATAGGCAAACGCCAGCCATTGTCCATCCGGCGAGGTCTGAAAGAAGTGTTGCGGAGAAAAGTTCTTAATTACGCGAATCGTCTCAACCGACATATCGGCCAGAGACAACTTTCGAATCTCGCTGCGCTCGCTCAGACGGGCAAGGAAGTAGAGATGCTTTTCGTCATGGGAAAGCGATGGATACCAATGCGACTCGCCGCCCTGGTCATTTGTGATCTGCGTGTGTTCCCTACCGTCCTGATCAATTCGCCAAATGCTTTCGGATCCTGATCTGTTAGACGATACGTAAAGATGCTCGCCGTTTACGGTCGCGGTGATCTGCGAGTTTCTGGACCCGTTGTTTTGCGTGAGTCTGACCTGGCGTACGTCTGAGATCGAAACCGACCAAAGATCCCGGTCAACATCTGCGCGGCCATCAAAGATGATCCTATTCTCTGTCGCAAATTTCAGATCGGCGAGCCCGAAATGACCGTATTTTCCGGATGTCAGAGCCTTCCCTTCTTCACGCCCATCCGCTGCCATTAGCCAAACATTCGACGTCAGGTTCCTCACGTCGGTTACGAGGGTCCGGCCATCGAGGGACATCGAAATGCCTTCATAGAGATTCAAATCATTAGTGATCCGCGTTACGGAACCGGAGGGGTACTCGACCTTAAAAAGTTGACGTCCTTTTTCGGGTTCTTTTGAAAGTGCCAGGATCGACCTTCCGTCCGGCGTCCATGCCATGTGAAATAGTTTTTGCAACTCCGTGCGAACCACTTCGGCTTGGCCGGTGCTTGCGTCCAGCACGGTGATCTCAGACCGTTCGCCCGACGTAGGTCGTTTGAGCACCGATATCTTCCTGCTGTCCGGCGACCATGCCGGCGGGACGAGAATAAAAAACAGCTCCGGTGAACGAAGCTCCATTACGGTTCGTTCATCACCGGTCTGAAGGTCCTTGATGATCAGTCGATCAACATTTGCCTTGGTGTCCTCACGAAAAAAGGCAAGGAACTTCCCATCCGCCGAAATACCGAAAGAACCCCAAACATCTGAAACTACCTGCGTCGGAACTCCGCCAAAGACCGGCACACGATAAAGGATCTGTCCCGACCGCCAGAGTCCGCGGCCGCGAAAAAATAGCTCGGTTCCATCAGCCGAAAACACCAACTGTGACGGCACCACATTGCCATCAATTTTGATATCGACGATCCCTCCCGATGCAATGTCCATCAATTTGACACCACGACGCCCTTCGGTTCGGTCAAGGAACGCTACCATTTTACCGTCCGGTGAAATTGTCGGCGAAGATGCGCCGCCTGTATCCGTCAAGCTCCGCAGGGTTACGGTCGTTTCGGCCGGCTTTTTCTCTGCCGAATCTGAACGGTAATAAGCGAAAGCGGCAACAATGCAAACGACAGATACCAGTCCAGCGACTCCTAGAAACCTTCGTATATGCGATACCTCTCGAATGTCGAGCGGTGCGATCGGGGCTATCTCGGGCGTCAGCAAAGCCTGGGAGACGGGGCGTCCCTCTGGCCTTTCGACATCGGGGCCTTCAAACAGATCATGGACTTTTACGTCTTTGACGAACCGGTATCCGCGTCGCGGAACAGTTTCGATGAACTTCTCATCTCGGCCCAACACCTGTCGGAGCGTATAGATGTTTTGCGAAAGATTGCTCTCCTCGACGAACGAATCGGTCCAAACGGCGTTAAGCATTTCTTCTTTTGAAACGATCGAATCAGCACGTTGGACCAGCACGAGAAGCGTATCGAAAACCTTCGGCGGAAGTGGGACGAGCTCACTCCCTCGCCAAAGATTTTTCTCGCGCCCATTCAGGCGGAAATCTCCAAACTCGTATAAGTTGTTCGAAAGATTAGACATCCAGTTTCTCAATTTCTTCTTGAGAAAAAATTGAGGCGTTCCTAAAGACTTTCAATCAAGCCTCTCTTATGTTTGACGGTAAACAGGTGACGTTTTTGTGTTCCTTAATATTAACCGCTTTCCCCGGATTTAGTAAAGAAACTTTGGAAGCCCATTCCCCAGATCAATACGACGGATAGTTATGCACCCTGCACCTCAACCCGAACGGTCATCCAAAAAGATGATCATCATCCTCGCTATCATTGGCGTGCTTATACTTCTAATTGGAGGTCTGGTAGTTGCCGCCGCGGTCGGTATCTTTATCTATACGAGTGGAGCGACGACTCCGGAGCGGGATTACGATCCACCAAGGCCGACGTCATCAAGAACTCCTGCATCGACTACAACCAACACCGGAACGTCAACGGGCGGCAATAAGACCGATGCGCTTATCGAAGCGGTCAAGCAAAAAACGCCGGTCGGCGGATATTCACTGCAGAACGTCATTCCGCAGCACTCAAGTAGAGCGTTCACCAACTCATTAGGTGAGGTCAAGGGAGTATATACGGCAAATGGCAACACGGTTTCATTCGTCGTGTCCGAAATCGAGAATCGAGGCAGGGCGTCGGTCGAGTTCGGCAGGATGCTTGGCCGCGAGCGTGCTCGCGGAGCTAAGGTGACCGAGCAGATACGTGTCAAGGGTTCGACGATAAATGCTGCCTTCGAGAATGGCAAAACCAAGTCGGTCGCATTTTGTAACTGGACCGATAAGGCTCCCGTTCTTTGTCACGTGGTCAGCTCCGATGAAGAAAAGGCGCTCACGGAATTTCGTGAAGGCTTGGCATCCGGCAGATAGAATGGCACACCGTGCATTCGTCAGAGAGTTGATTGCTGACATCAAACACTGTACGGCTAGGACGGTTGGTTGATTCGGCTTCATTTGCAGCTGCGGCGCAGTCCTCGCGGCAAGACCGAGGCAAACAAGGGAAAGCACACTTTAGAAACAAGCTGCGGCGACTAGGGCCTAGGCTGGCATGAAATAAACTATGAAAACAACGATCCTCACATTCTGCATGATCATTACGCTCATGCCCGCCCCGGTACTTTCACAGATAAACCTCCGTCTGCCGAAGATCGGCATTCCGAAGAAGGAAGATGCACCGACCGGCAACCCCACGCGTTCGGCTTCCAGCTCAAACCGTCAGCTCGTTATCGATGACGGCTTTACGTTCTTTGATGCGGAACCGCTGCAGGAATATAGCGCTCAGGCAAGGCGCCAGGTGGGGATTGGTTGGCACCTCAGTTCACAACTGCGAATGTTCGGTACGGTTCCGAATCGCAGTGGTTTTAACGTTGTCGTTAGCAAAGCCGGAAAAGACATCACCAAGGTAAGATGCGAAGGTACAGTTTATCGAACGGCCGAAGATCCTGCTCCTGCCGACCAACGCAATCCGGGAGATGATTACGTTATGACTGTTCAGCATGGCTGTGCAGACAAAACAAAAGTTATCAAAGAAACCGGCAATCTCGACGTAAAAGTATATTTCTTTAACGGCAGCACGGATGAAGAGAAGCTGCTTCGTACATACAAGATCGACGTCCGCGAAGCTACACGCGTCCGCGGCCTCGCCACTGCTCCGGTGCCAGACGTTCCGCACTACTACATTCAGCGTCACGCGGAAACTCCCGCCGCGGTACTTTTCCTAAGGCCGATAGTTGGATCGAGACTTTCGCCAACATACTACCGCATACCCGGCGATAGCGATTTTCATAGTGAGGTCGACATCTACTTCAGTATCTCAACGATCAAACAGGTCGATCGTCTACGGCAGGCAGTAACGCGCTGTTCTGTTAACGGATCTCCTGTCAACTTTCCGGGTTCGGGCGACAATGCGGACGGTGCTCGGCTTCGTCAGCTGCGCGACGAGACTGCTATCTACACTGACCGCCTCGCACCGGAATATAAACGTGCGAACGAGTATATGGACGAGGTCTCGTTCAGCCTTTATCAGATAAAGCTTCCGATCCTTTTACGAAACGACCCGTCAAACAATCGGATCGGGATGTCGGATCGTAAAGGCAATTGGGAATGTTCGATTCGTATTAATGGCGAGACCATCCGAACGTTCCGTTGGACCGTCGGCAGCGACGGCCGGCCCGTTCCGCATCCGGAACAGTCAAGCGGCAACGTCAACCTGAACTACAACGCCTACCTGATCGAAGCCGAAGTTCCCGGTGGAGGAAGCCCGGTTGATCATCGCCTGCTGCCGCTCCCAAATGACGGATTCTTCTACGGCGTTCCCTGGACCAGTGCCGAGGGCAAAGCCGCTGCCGCGAAGATACCGGTCAAAGGGGGTCCTTATCATGTACCGTCCACCAAGGCGAATAAACCATAACTTGAAGTTATAGGCGTCCGCCGGTCGCCGCAAAGTAAATATCTATCAAAGGGAGAACGATAATTAAATGAAAATGAAACAACTTTTCCTCACAGGATTCACCACAGTCGCCGCTCTACTCTTCGCAGCGGGTACGCAAGCATACGGACAACCGACCGATGCGCAGATAAAGCGAGACATCTCCGGCCCGAAGACCGTATCAGTCACGCTCGGCAAGCCTGGAACGAGATCATGGTCGTCCGGGTTCAAGAAGTATATATGGTCCCGTAATTTTGAAGCGAAGGTCAGAACGGATGATCCGGAAGTTTTCGCGATCGTCTCAGGATATGCGGCTTATGACATCGTCGCCGGCCGCTATACATTTTGGCGGACCTTTATTAACTCGAACACCATTGAGGGGATCCAAAACCCGAGCGAATCAGACATTGAAGCTCTCATCAGCAAATTCGGCGTCCAGAAATTTATGGGAAGCGGTTACTACAATAATGTCATAGGCGAGGTCGAATCACTTAAGCTTGCCACCGATCCTAAATTCGTCTGGCACAACACTAATTCGGTTTCATTCCGCGTTACAACAGTCTACACAGAGAAGATCAACGACGTGGGCGGTAAACGGCGCGTGGAACGAAATTTTGAGATCCGGCTTTATCGCCCAGACACGAAAGCGGACTGGAACAACATGATCTCGTCCGCCCGCGAATACAAGGAGCTGTAAGCCGATGACGAATTACCGGCTGATCGCCATCATGCAATAGCGATAGGAGACAATATGCACATCAAAAAGATAGCAACAATAAAACTGATATTTATCACGGGAATCATTCTGGCAAATTCTTTCACAACGGCTGCACAGACACCTGTGGCAAAGACAGTTGTGACTTCGATAACGATGCCCGCAAACTCAAACGCGGGACAGATAGACGGAAACCTGAAGACCGGGAAGGTAATTCCGCTCAGATGGGCAGAGCAAAGTTCGGTGGCATGCTTTCCGGGAACGAGGTTCGAAATGTTTAATGGAAATCACGTTTTTTACCGGATAGCGATGCCTGCAGCTTCGCGGATCACGATCACACTCGCTCCAAAAGAGGGAGCCGCGATAAACCTATACGCCTTACGCCAGGGAGCCGCCGAAACCGCTGCACCGCCTGCAATCTCGTCCTCGATTTCTTGCGAGGCAAAGTACCCGATATACGCAAACTTGCCGACCGGTCGACGGGTAACGAATAAAGAAGACGGCACGCGAAAGATCGAATTTATATCGGTCGGTTCACCCTATAGCATTCTTATCGGTGTTGCCGGTGCAAATGGCCTGACCGAGGGCGATTTCTCGCTCGGCGTGAAGATAGAAGACCGTTAACGGTCGAGGAGAAAGTATGTTTGACCCGTTAGACCACATGGAGATCAGGCGCGGCTTGCCAAATAATGGCTTCGGCATGGTTCGAAACAATGGCACTCGGCCGCATCAGGGATGGGACCTTTGGGCACCGGTCGGCACACAGATAAAAGCTGTAGAACACGGCGTCGTCGAGTTCGTTAAGACCAATGCCGGCGATTATGGCACACAGGTCTGCATGAGCTTCGAAAGCCCGCTCACACCCGGAACGTTGTTGTTCGCCTTTTATGCTCATCTATCACAGATCTATGTGACAAAGGGCATGGTCGTAGACGGTGGCCAGGTACTTGGGTTGACGGGTAAGTCGGGGAATGCGTCCGGCTTCTCGTCGATCGAGGACGAACACCTGCACTTCGAGATCCGGGACGCAGCATCGCCCGGGAAGGGGCTGAAGAACCGCCTTGATCCGGCAAAATTGTTCGGATACGACCTTTACACGTCATCCGATTCGCTGCCCGTCTGCGAACTTGAAGTATAGCGGCCTCGACCACGATCCGGCGATTGGCTAATGGTTTGTTTGCTGAAACCGAGGCTGGAAGTTAGCATTGTAGTTTGCGCCAGGCACATACAGGCTAACAGGTGGATCCGGAACAACCCGCAAAGGAAAAAATTGTAAAAGAGCCGCGCCGACGAAGAAGGCCGCTGTTTATCGCAGCCGGCCTACTCACTGTCGCCGGGCTTTTTTTGTTTTCTTATTTCGTCTACACGGTCGGGGTAGCAGAGATCGCTGAGAATGTGCGTCGGTTCGGCGTTGTCGGGTTTGCTGTGATCCTCGGCATCTATTTTACGCGTATCTGTTTTCGTGCCGCCGCATGGAAGCTTTCGACCTACGAGCCGTATTCGCTGCAGATGCGGGATACGATACCGGCCGTCATCATCGGTGAGGTGATGAGCAGCATGATACCGCTGGGCATCGTTGTTAGCGGTACCGCAAAGGCTGTGGCTGTCCGCCGCCGGGTTCCGCTAGTCGTAGGTCTATCTTCCGTAGCTACCGAAAATCTTTTCTACAGCATCACGACGAGTATTTTGCTGATCCTTGGGGCCTTTGTATTTGTCCGAACCTTCGATATGGACCCTCAGTGGGTCGTTGCCATCGATGTCCTTATCGGGCTGATCATTTTTGGTGTCATATTTATTTTTCTGATGGTCCTGCGGCAATGGCATTTCGCTAGCGAAACATGCGAATACCTATATAACCGCGGTCTTTTGACAAAGATTCTCGAACACGGCCGCCTTCAAGTGCGGCTGTTCGAAAACATGGTTTACGGGTTTTATCGGCAACATCCAAGACGGTTCTTGCCAATCTGCATATTAGAGGCCAGCTTCCACTTGCTCGGGATACTTGAGGTCTGGTTCATTATCACTCGGTTGGCTGACACCGGCGCAACGTTGCTGAACGCCTTTTTGCTGGAATCTGTCAGCAGGCTGATCTCGATCATTTTTAAGCTCATCCCGTTTCTGATCGGCGTAGATGAGGCGGGCGCACGATTTGTGGCCGAAACTGTCGGCATTGGTATCGGGATCGGCGTGACGCTGGCGATCATCCGCAAGGGCCGAATGCTCTTTTGGGTAAGCGTCGGCATACTGCTGATAGTTAAACGGGGACTGAAATTCAGCGGGCTCCTCAGCGGTAAACCTATCGAAGATTAAAGTGGCCAAAAGATCGGAACGAGAAGAAGCGATGCGGCAAAGACAATTATCGTCAAGATCGAACCAACCTTAACAAAATCTATGAACCGGTAACGGCCCGGCGTATAAACTAGTACGCACGCCGGCTCAAGCGGAGTGATAAAGGAGAATGATGCCGCAAATGTCACCGCGACGATAAAGGTCCGTGGATTTTGCCCCAACGCTAGTGCGGTTTTGATCGCTATTGGCAAGACGACCAAAGCAGCCGCTTGATTCGACATCGGCTGTGTTAGCGCCACGGTAAGAAGAAAGAAACCGGCAAGGACCGCCATCGGTCCGAATTCTCCAAAATAAGTCTGAATTAGGGTCGCAAGATACTGATCCGCCCCGGTCTTCTCCATCGCGATCCCAAAGCTCATCATGCAGGCGATCAACACTAGTAGCCGAAAATCGATCAACGAATACATCTCGGCATATCGGATCGTCTTGGTCGCGAGGAGGAGAAATACTCCCGCAAGTACTGCGATCGCCAGCGGAACGTCTATGCCAACGATCAGCTTGGAAACCGAAAGGGCGAGAAATAAACCGAAGGCTGCGATCGCCCATTTTCGCTTGTCCAGCCGCATGCTCTTTTCTGAGAGGTCCTCGAGCATGATCATTTGCCCGCTGGTCACAAGCGGTTCCAACCGTTCGCGCGAACCCTGAACCAGCAGCACGTCGCCAAACTTCAAACGCGTATCGCTCATCTTCTCGATGAAGGTCGCTCCGTGCCGATTGATGGCCAAGACCGTCAAGTCATATCTCTGTCGAAAATTGAGCGATTTCAGCGTCTGGCCGACGAAACCCGAATCGCGCATCACCAAGACCTCAAAAAGCTCTACGCTCTGATACTCAAGGTCGCCGTCATTCAGATCGAAATCAGGCCTCAATTCGAGGCCTACCTCTTCTTTAACGCGCAGAAGCTCGCTGACCTTGCCCTCGACGATAAGAATATCGCCCATTCTGATTCGTTCGTTGCGGCCGGGAGCGATGCGTGTCTCATCGTCCCGAATGATGTTAAGGATCGCCAGTTCCAGCTCGGAGTTGATATTGGCCTCACCCAGCGTTTTGCCAATGAGCCGCGAGCCAGGCTGAACGAATAGCTCCGAGATATAATCGCGTATGCTGTACTGATCGGTGAGCGATTCGCCGCCGCCGACGGACGGGAGCATCTTGCGGCCGAATACAAGCATGTAGAAGATGCCCAAAGCGACCATCACGATCCCGACCGGCGTCAGTTCGAACATCGAAAATCCCTCGTATCCGTAGCGTTGTATTGTTCCGCTGACAGCAAGATTTGTTGAGGTTCCGATAAGGGTGCAGCTCCCGCCAAGGATCGCCCCAAAGGCGAGCGGCATTAATAACTTCGACGGCGGCAGTTTAGCCTTTGCCGCAAGGCCGATCACAACCGGAAGAAACATCGCCGTGGTCGTGGTGTTCTTAAGCACCGATGCCGACAATGCGGCCGTAGCCATGATAAGGGCGGTCAAGACGAATTCATTGTCACCGGCGATTCGATGCAGACGCCGTCCGATGAGGTCAACAAGTCCCGTCTTGATCAACCCGCCGACGAGAATAAACAATCCGCCGATCGTAATGATGATGTCGTTGCCAAAGCCCGCCACGGCTTCGCCGACGTTCAGAACACCACTGACCACTAGTGCCACGACAAGAATAAGCCCGACCACATCAACAGGCAGTTTCTCCGTTGCGAACAGAACGATCGCGACGACCAGCAAGAGGAGAGTGATCTCGATTGGCGACATGTGTTGGAAAGGATACCGAAAACACGCGGCATTTCAAAGCAATTTTTAGACGATCCTACGGACGTTAGTTGACGCTGTCGATATGGAAAGTGTCGGCCGGAACATACATGCGAACGATTGGGGTTCAAGATCAGATTCGCGGTGCGAAAATTCAAGAACAAAAAAGTCCAGAACGATCGGTGTGTAACCTCTTTGGATCTAGCGCCTAATCCGGGAAATGTATGTAATGATCCTTTTCTAAAACATATCCATGAGAAGTAACGCTCGACAAGATGAGGTATAATATGTGAGAATCTTTGTTCTGAAAAATTTTCATTTTTAGAACCACCCAAGGAGACCATCGATACTTGATGCCAGAAGAAGCAGTACAAGCCGCCGAGGCGGTAGAAGAAAAACCGGAAGAAACGGCAGCAGTTGAAGAAACGCCCGCAGTTGCAGACGAAACGTCCACAGAACCCGAAGACGTTCATTACCAAGCCGTCGAAAAAGAAGGCTCAGTAACGGCCATCTGGGAAATGCAGGGACAGAAGCACTTGCGGACGATCGACCCGCGTTCGCTCGAGGGCAAGCAGATCCTCGCATTGTTCGAAACCGCAGGCTAGTTCCTTCACGATCTTATAAGCACGAATGTTCTCGATCTCGCATCGGTGGCGTTCGTGTTTTTTCGTGTCTACTTCACGGCCGCGGAAATAAACTCACGATCTCGTGCGGGTTACCATTTAATCCCTTACCATTAAATTCCGCGGCTTGAACGATCCCGACGCCGGCAGACGTAACAAAGATCGCTTCGGCTTCCGTAATTGCATCCAGGCCCGCCTCGACCTCCTGGCATTTGACACGCTCCAACACGAATTCCCGTGTCGTTCCGGGCAGGCAGCCTGACTTCAGGCTCGGTGTGAAAAGTGTTTCACCTTCTGACCAAAAGATGTTCGACATGCAGCCGCTTGTTACATGACCGCGTTCGTTTAGCCTGATCGCTTCGTCAAAACCCCGTGCCCTCGCCTCGTCGATACTTAGAATGTTTTCGAGATAATTGCAGGATTTTACGCCTGCAAGCGGTGACGCCGAATTCACGCGGAATGGCGAAACCGTGATCTTGAATTTTGGAGTGATCGGCCTAAGCCCGCCGGTCATGATCGAAATACCGGTTTCGTTTGCTCCGTCTGCTGACCAAATGGGACTCGGCGATCTATCAAAGAAAGTTATCCTTGCCCGGCCGTTTTCAATTTCGTTTCCGGCAAGACGTTTGCGGAGCTGAGCCAAGACCGTCCGCTCGTCCCAACCGGAAACATCGATACCGGCCGTACCCGCATTTGCGACGAGCCGCCGCCAATGCTTGTCCCACAGGAAGATCTCGCCCGCTATTACGGCCGCCGTCGTAAAGACGCCCTTGCCGCAGAGCACCGCTTGCGACGCCGAGGAAATCTCGATAGTCCGGTCATCATCTTGCAAAATTTTTCTCCTCCATCGTTCAAATTATGTCCGTTGGCGTACGAAGCGAGAAGTACGCTCGATTTGTTCCGGCGAAGTCGAGGCTACGTTATAATGGAAAAGCTCTTCTTTTACCTTCAAATGCAGATTCCCCGTAAACTAATTGTTTTCCTTGCCGTTAGTGTGGCACTTCTTGCCGGCTGTTCCGGCGACCTGCACGTAAAGTCGCAGGTCCAGCCAACCGGATCGGCCACCGCAGAGCATCCGCCGCTTGCGAGCATAACAAATGAATCGATTCGGAAGATGCTCGAGAACGCGGTAGAACAGACCAAGACAACGCTAAATTATACTCAAGATTATTTTGTGATTCCTTATCCGGGAGGCGACGTCCCGATAGAAACAGGTGCCTGTACGGATGTCGTTGTCCGAGCATTTCGTGCTGCAGGCGTTGACCTGCAAAAAGAAGTTCACGAAGATATGCGTGCAAACTTTGCTGCCTATCCGCAGAAATGGGGCCTGAAGCGGCCGGATACCAACATCGACCACCGCCGCGTTCCCAACCTGCAAACCTACTTTTCCCGAAAGGACAGATCGATCTCGCTTCGAGGCGAGAATGGAGATTTTCAGCCAGGCGACATCGTTTCGTGGGACCTCAATGGCCGCGGCATGACGCACATTGGCCTGGTATCAAACGTCCGCAACCAGCGATCGGGACGCTACATGATCATTCACAATATCGGAGCCGGCACGCAGATCGAAGACAGGCTTTTCGAATGGAAAATAACCGGGCATTACCGATACTTCTAACCTAAATTCCGGTCAACATCACTTCGTCTGAATTCCGCTCGTTTACACGGCCCTTACTGTCGCGACAGAATTCGGTAACGAGGTCGACGAACAATTCGCTCTTTTCCTCTTGCGGAACGTGGCCGCAATCTTTCAACACGACTAGCCGAGAATGTACGATCGAGCCGTAAAGCTTGTATCCGTTCTCGATCGGTATGACCTTGTCCTGATCGCCCCAGATGAGCAGCGTGGGGTGGTTTATCAGGTGGGCGTCTTTTTCAATGCGTTTCGCGTTCCAGTTTCGTGAGGTCGCGAGTACCGAGCGATGTGCATCGGCGGCGTGCAGCGGACGCCGCACATTGGCGACGCGCTCGCGCGTTATCATATGGTGATTGACGGGTGCCAATGTGTTATGCATCCGCGTTTTTAGAAAGACCTTCGAATCCAGCAGAAATGGCGTAATAACTTCGCCGATGCCCCGAATGGATGCGAGCCGAAGTATCGGATGATTTTTCACTTCGTCGTTGATCACCGCGTCGACCAAAACCAGCTTCTCAATACGGGCGGGGTAATCTAGCGCGAGTGTCGCCGCAACCGCGCCGCCATAAGAACTGCCCACGACCGTCGCCCGGCCTATGCCGAGCAGGTCCATAAACCGCGAGATCATACGAGCTTGTGCGACGATAGAATAATCAAACCAAGCTGGTTTCTCGGAATAGCCAAAACCGAGAAGGTCAACCGCGATCACGTAAAACCCGGCATCCGCAAATTTCGGTGCGACAGTATTCCAAACATAAACTGACGCAGTGTAACCATGAATAAGAATCATTGGCGGATTGGAAGCATCACCGAATTCCTGATAATGGACCCGAGCACCGTCAACGCTTATAAACTGTGACCTATCAGAATGTGGAACCATCTCTGCGACTGTGTCCCAATCGATGCCTTTCGGCCGCGTGGCCAACTTCACAGCCACAGCCGCTGCTAGGCCTCCAATAACGCCGCCGGTCACTGCCAGTGCTATATTTCTTTTCTTCATCTTTTACCTCACAGCCACATTCTAACCCAAAACGACCTTCGGCTGAATCACATTCTCGATCGGGTCGAATGAGCCAATAGCAACGATCTTTCGATTCTCATCTGTCATACGTACAAACTCGCCGTCAGTATAGTTGTCGCTGGCGACGCGTGTCGGAAGCCCGTTCCGGGTCTTTTCCGCTCGATCAAAATTTAGCCTTATCTCGGACAGATGCTCTACAGCCATCTCTATGGGCCGAAGCGCCGCCAAGGGGTCAGGCATTTGCTCAAGTCCTTCTAAAGTGATCGCCTCAGAAATGCCAAATCGCCCCGCCCGCGTTCGCCGCAATTCAGCCAAATGCGTTCCCACACCAATGGCTTTGCCGATGTCCTCAGCCAGCGTTCGAATGTATGTTCCGGCCGAGCAAGTGATGTGTAGCGTCCGTTTGAGGGCATCCAACCCTGCCGAGATCTCGAGTTTTTCTATTAGAATCGAGACCGATTTGCGTTCGACGACCTCGCCTTTTCTTGCAAGTTCGTAAAGCTTCTGCCCGTCGATCTTCTTTGCCGAATACATCGGCGGCGTCTGCTCGGTCCGGCCGCGAAAACGCGAAAGGACCTCATCCCAATTTGCTTCCGATAAGATCATTGCGACGGCTTCATCGGCAGCTTCATTCTCGCTTATTCTCTCGCCCGTGCGATCGCCCGTATCAGTCGCGAAGCCGAAACGTACAATGGCCTCGTACTGCTTCTCGTCCTTATCCAGAAACTGCGCGAGCCTGGTCGCTTTGCCCACTAGCATTACAAGCAGGCCGGTCGCAAACGGGTCGAGGGTGCCGGTGTGGCCGATCTTCTTTGTTTTCAGAATGCGGCGCAGCTTCGCTACAACGTCATGCGACGTGAAACCCTCCGGCTTATCGATCAACAAAATACCATCCATGATCATGATTTTAGAGCAATACCTGCCAATAGCCATTCGCCGTAGGCGGATTCGAGGAATCTGAGCGATAAGGTAAAATCGAAAGTCGATGTGGCGAACGCGGCGAAAACCTATCGACGATGCTGACCGGGTCATTCGCGATCCGGCCCGGTCGCGGGAGCGGACGATGAACCGCGCCGTCAAGCTTCTCGCAGCAAAACCGCGATCGATCGGGGAGCTCCGCGAAAGGCTGCTTGAAAAATTGTGGACAGACGAAGCGATCGTTGAAGCGGTGATCGAGAAGCTGAAGGAATACAAGTACCTCGATGACGAACAGTTTGCAAAAGAGTTCGCTATGTCAAAGCTACGCCAGCGGCCGCAGGGAAAGCGAAAGCTCCTATTCGCGATGTCGCGTAAGAAGCTGGACAGCGAAACCGTCGAGGCCGCCATCGACGATGCTTTCGATAAACTCCCGGAAACCGAGCTTATCGACCGCTCGATCGAAAAGCGGCTCCGGTTAAAAGGCCGCCCCACTACCCGCGAAGACACGAAAAAGTTCTATGACCACTTGTTACGCCAAGGATTCGATTTCGACCTGATCCGCCAAAAAATGTCCGCCATCGCCAAACGCGGAGACGATAACGATGCCGAAGATCAACTATGACGGGCGAACTTTCGCCCCGATCACCAATACTCGCACTGGTGAGGTGAGCTCCGAAACCACCTTCCATTACCATCAGGCCGGCAGCATCGTCTGGGCCGAATACAGCGGCGGTTCGATCTTTAAAGGCCAACTTATTGCCATTTCCGACGCTGACGGATGTCTGGACATGCGGTACCATCATCTTAACGCGATGGGCGACCTAATGACCGGAATCTGCCGCACCGTCCCCGAGGTATTATCCGACGGCCGACTCCGACTTCATGAAAAGTGGCAGTGGACCAGCGGCGACAGATCGACGGGCGAATCAATCCTCGAAGAAAAGCAAATATAAATTTTTTGAATCCGAATAATAACCTATCGCGAAACCTCAGACATACGGGATTTGCCCGAGACTGAAAATTTTACGATCAAAGGGAGATTATTATGAAGAAGATATTGTTTGCTGTTTTTGCAATGGTTTTGACGTTCGGCGTTGCCAACGTTTCGGCACAGATGAAGAACGATAAGGACATCGTTGACACCGCAGTCGCGACCCCGCAGCTTTCGACGCTGGTCGCCGCCGTTCAGGCAGCTGGTCTGGTCGACACGCTCAAGGGAGCAGGCCCATTTACAGTTTTTGCTCCGGTCAATGATGCCTTTGGCAAGTTGCCTGCGGGTACCGTAGATACGCTTCTTAAGCCGGAAAACAAAGGAATGCTGACGACCGTGCTTACCTACCACGTTGTTGCCGGAAAGTTTGACGCCAAGGCCGTCACAAAGGCTATCAAGAAAGGCAATGGTAAGGCAGAACTCACGACCGTCCAGGGCGGAAAGCTGACCGCAATGTTGGAAGGCAAAAACGTTGTCCTGATGGACGAGAAAGGCGGCAAGTCAACGGTGGTTATGGCTGACGTCAAGACCTCTAACGGCGTTGTCCACGTGATCGATACTGTTGTTATGCCTGGCTAGTTTGGCTTCGGGCAGGGCGATAGCAAATACACAACAGTCGCCTTGCCCAACGGTCATCTGATAGCTGAGTAATTGTCAAAGATCGCCGGTTTATCGAGGACAGACGCTTATGTCCGATCCGGCACCAAGCTCCTGTTAGGGAGATTAAAAGTCCACTCCTGTAGAGCTAACGCCGGGTGTTGCAATTGCACCCGGCTTTTTTGCGTGTATTTTTCGAAATACCGATGTGCTAGAATCTTGTCTTTATGACAGGCAACGAGATCAGACAGAAATTCCTCGATTATTTTGAGCGAAACGGGCACAAGGTCGTCCATTCATCTCCGCTTTTGCCCGCGAATGACCCGACGCTTCTATTTACAAACGCGGGAATGAATCAATTCAAGGACGTATTCCTCGGCGTCGAAAAGCGCGATTACAAGCGGGCGGTCTCTTCGCAGAAATGCATTCGTGCGGGCGGCAAGCACAATGACCTCGACGAGGTCGGCAAGACGGCTCGCCACCACACGTTTTTTGAAATGCTCGGGAATTTTTCGTTTGGCGATTATTTCAAAGAAGACGCGATCAAGTACGCTTGGGAGTTTTTGGTTGAGGAGCTTGGGCTCGACACAGAGCGGCTCTGGTTCTCCGTATTTGAGGGCGATGACGAGGTTGGCCCGGACGACGAGGCTAGGGCACTTTGGGAGAAAGTTGGTGCTAAGCCGGATCGAATTCTAGGTTTTGGCCGAAAAGATAATTTCTGGCAGATGGGCGACACAGGCCCATGTGGGCCATGTTCTGAGATCCACTATTATATGGGCGATGACCCGGGCGATCCGGGAAAGAACGACGCGATCTGGGTCAACGGCGAGGGCGACACGACGATGGAGATCTGGAACCTCGTTTTTATGCAATACAACCGCACGCAGAATGATGATGGCACTTTTACGCTGACGCCGCTGCCCGCCCCGTCGGTCGACACGGGCATGGGCCTCGAGCGGATCACCGCCGTTATGCAAAACGTCAGAACAAATTACGATACAGACCTGATTCGTCCAATAGTGGAATTCACGGCATCTCTTTCCCGACCGCGTGCGTAACTGGGCGGTCGGTCCTACTCTTCTCCAATGCAGCCGATCAAGGTACTGCTCATCGAAAATCAACCGCTTACACGCCTCGGTGTGCGTGCCGTACTCGCCCACGAAACCGAATTAGATTTAATAGGCGAAGCCGACAACGCTGCCGATGGTTTTGCGAAATTCCGCGAACTCCGGCCGGAAGTGACCATTCTCGGCCTTCGTTTCCCCGATTCCTGCTCGATCGACGACCTCGACAATTATTTCATTGTTGACCCAAAAGCGAAGATCATAGTTCTGGCTGAACACGCCGGCGACGCTGAGATAAAAAAGGCTTTGAAAAAGGGAGCGGCGGGCTACATCTGCAAAGATGTCTCGCCCGAAGACCTGCTGAATGCTATCCGAACGGTTGCTGAGGGCCGTAAATACATTCCTGACGACATCGCACAAATATTAAGCGCATCGCTCGGACAAGAAGATCTGACCAAAACCGAATCAAATGTACTGCGGATGATCGTCGGCGGGATGTCTAACAAGGAGATCGCTTTTGCGCTCGAGATCACTGAAAATACGGTAAAATCCCACGTACAGAACATTTTCGGCAAGATCGGTGTCTCAGACCGAACCTCGGCCGCGACGACGGCGATCAAACGCGGGCTTGTGAGAGTCGATCTATGAATGAAATTCGAAACGCTTTGACCGAATACGCTGAGGCGTTCACCTCCGGCGAAAGCTCTGTCCTCAAAGAACTTCGCGAACACTGCTACGAACATTACCAAGATTCTTCGATGCTCTCGGGTTTTTTTCAGGGCCGCGTTCTTTCGATGATCTCGCATATGATCCGGCCGCATGCCGTGCTTGAGATCGGAACCTATCTCGGCTATTCGACCATTTGCCTCGCCGAAGGTTTGGCCGATGGCGGAAAGGTCATCTCGCTCGATATAAACGAAGAGACGAACGCCGTCGCGCAAAGTTATATCGACAGAACGGAATTCGCCGATCGCATCCAGCTTAGGCTCGGCGAAGCATCTTACATAATGCCCCACATGATCGGCCCTTTCGATCTGGTTTTCATCGACGCCGACAAACCGAATTACTCGAACTACTTCAATCTCGTTTTCGACAAACTCCGCCCCGGCGGCTTCATCGTCGCCGACAACGTCCTCTGGAGTGGCAAGGTCCTCGACGCCGAGAAAGACGAAGACACCCAAGCCCTCCACGACTTCAATCAGATGGTCCTCGCCGACGACCGCGTCGAGAATATCCTTCTGCCGATAAGAGACGGCCTGATGGTCGCGCGCAAGACGAAATAACTCACCCAAAAGTATTAGATCGTTCCTACCGCATTTGATGGTTACATACCGCGCCTGAACCGATAGACTTCTTGTAAGGGCTTTGCGACTTTGCGGGACGACTTCTTATCCTTCAAGGCCTCAAAGCCGCAAGCGAATTCAAGGAGATCAAAGATGACTTCAGAGACAAAACAGGCCAGAGAGGTGAAAAAGGTTGAGAGGATCCTTCCGCCGCCGCCGAAACATTGGGTCGGCGACGGATTTAACGTGCACGGATTTTTCCCGCACGGGCCGCTGACGGGCGAGCGAATGAGCCCTTTCTTTTTGCTCGACTATGGCGCGCTGACGGAGTTTCCGCCGCGTGAAGAGCCATTCGGCGTAGGCGCACATCCGCATCGCGGATTCGAGACCGTTACCATCGCCTATAAGGGTAGGGTCGAGCACCACGACAGTTGGGGCGGAGGCGGAATCATCGGCGAGGGCGACGTGCAGTGGATGACTGCCGGTAGCGGATTGCTTCACAAGGAGTTTCACGAGCAGGAATCTAATCGCCTCGGCGGATCGTTTCAGATGGTCCAGTTATGGGTAAATCTGCCCGCGAAGGACAAGATGACGGAGCCGAAATACCAGGCGATCACGAATGCCGAAATGGGTCGAGTCAACCTGCCACTCGGCGGCGAGGTGGAGATCATCGCCGGTGAGTTCGGCGGCGTTAAAGGCCCAGCTACGACGTTCACTCCGGTTCATCTCTACAACCTAAAGATGAAACAGGGCGAGACCGTAGAGCCGCAGTTCCCCGCCGGATACACTACCGCACTTCTTGCGGTAGAAGGATCGGCGTTGATCAACGGCGAAAGGAAATTACCGGTG
>JBBQTV010000049.1:0-19071 GCA_038212935.1 Pyrinomonadales bacterium
GGCGAATGCCGTTTACGGCGGCGGTTTCGGAACGCGGCTCAACCTCAATCTGCGCGAGGACAAGGGCTATTCGTATGGTGTCTTTGCCTTTCCGCAGCATTACTCCAAGGCCGGGGCATGGATCGCAAGCGGCGGTGTTCAAACCGATAAGACCAAGGAATCGGTTGTCGAATTCATGAAGGAACTCCGCGGCATCGCCGGCGAAAATCCGATCTCGCCTGCCGAATACGAAAAGGCTCGAACCGCACGCATTCGCGGTTACGCTCAGCAGTTCGAAGCCTATCAGCGTATCGGCCAGCAGATCGCCGACCTCTGGGCGGCCGGATTGCCGATGACCACGCTGCAGGAAGAGCCGAACCGACTTGCGAGCATTCAGCTTGCGGCGGCCAATGCCGCGGCGGCCAAATATGCCGCTCCGGCCGGAACGTCGATCTTGCTGGTCGGCGACCTTTCCAAGATCGAAGCCGGCATCCGCGAGCTTAACCTCGGCGAGATCGTCATCCTCGACGTAGAAGGCAAACCGGTTCAGCGATAACCTTCATTACAAAAAAGATCGGCAGTCGAGCGTACTCGTCCGGCTGCCGATCGTTTATTTGCAGAGAAACATTCTCCAGGCGGGTTTTGAGTTCTATTGTGATGCCCGTCACATTCCGTCCCGACACAGTCGAGGTAAACTGTTCGCAAACCGATTCTTGGAGGGCAGCGATATGAATAGACGAGCATTGACGTTTGTTGTTTTGGCTTTATTCGGAGCGGTGACGGCGGCGTTCTACCTTTTCGGCGGTTCCGAACGGCTCGTAAATGTCGAGGCTCAAACCGAAACGCAACCGAAGCCTCTACCCATACCGACGATCCCGGATGTTATCATTCTCGGAAAAGATGCGAAGCTCGGGCAGGTAAGTTTCAGCCACGTGAAACATAACGGGGGCACCTACAGCATTGACGGCACGGGGCCGATCGGGTGTACCGAATGCCACCATGTCGCCCAACCGGCCGCCGAACTCGAAAAGCATCCACCACTTAAGACCGCCTGGCCCGCCGACCGCACTACCACGCTGACCGCCGAGCTATTCAAGAAAGATGCTGCGGCTGCAGGCGTCGCCTCGTGCCGCGACTGCCATGCACGTGCCGGCGAAACTCCAAAACTGATGCCCGCGATCCCTGAGATCAAACACGAATCCAGCACCGCAATGATCAAACTCACGAACCAGCAGGCACTGCATCGCAACTGCGCCGGCTGCCACACGGAGATCAAGAAGACAAACCCCGCATCCAAGGCACCAACAACAATGCAGTGCGCCGCCTGCCACAAACGCACGAGCTGACCTCCCATCAACCCGGTCAATATGGTTCTGCGGCTCGCCGCTATGTTGTGAGGATAAGTTTACTTTTCCGGGCGGGTACTCAAACCCTTCGCGGCTTGCCGCCGATCGCGGGCTCTTGCATCCCGACTTCTTCGTGCATTCCCTCCATAGCAATCATGTCCAGAATGCTCATTGGTGCCGTCATTTCTGGCATCCCATATGTTTCTCCTATACCAGCGATATCTTAGGATTCTCGGTAATGCGAAATTGATCGCACGTGAGGGCTTGTTTCGCGGCGACAGGTCGGGTTGATCGAAGCGATAATGTGGGCCTTCGTGGGACGTTCCCTTTGGTCCGCGTCGGTGCTAATGGGTACGATCGTTTTGCCCGGGCCGGTTGTTATCTGACGCGGGGCTGGTTGTTGTCTGGCCCGGGGCTGGCGTAATCTGACGCGGGGCTGGGGGCAAAAACGCGGGGCTGGGAGATAATCGTGCAGGGCTGAGATCGAAAAAGTATGATCTAAGCTGATTTTTGCAACGCAAGTCCAATTAAATAGAAAAAGCGGCTGGCAACAAAATTGCCAACCGCTTCTCTTTGAAAAATGGTCGGGGCGAGAGGATTCGAACCTCCGACCTCACCGTCCCGAACGGTGCGCTCTACCAGGCTGAGCCACGCCCCGACATTCGCGTTCTTACGCGAAATCCAAGTCTATGGAAGCCGCAGCCGTAAGTCAACCCAAAGCTATCGTAAAAACAGCCGAATGACCACGAATCCGCCTATTAGGAAAACGACAAAGACCACCGAAAGTATCTCAAAATACTTGTCGATGAACTTTTTGATCGGAGCACCGAAGAAGTAAAAGAGCCCGGCAATAAAGAAGAACCTCGCCGATCGGCCGATGATCGAGGCGGCGATCAGCGTAGTAAGGGAAACTTCAAAAGTACCGGCTGCGATCGTGAAAACTTTGTACGGGATCGGCGTGACCGCGGCCGAAAGAATGGCCCAGAACGCGTGCTCGTTATATAGAACCCGAACCGTCTCATAATGCCCCATCGCCCCGTAAAACTGGAGTATCGGCTGGCCGATCGTTTCAAAAAACGCCCATCCGATGAAGTAACCAAAAACGCCGCCGAGCACAGAACCCACCGAACATATCAACGCGTAGCGAAACGCTTTGGTCGGAATTGTGACCGCCATCGCTATTAGCAAAACGTCAGGCGGGATAGGGAAAAACGAGGATTCGGTAAACGCGATCACGAACAAGATCCACTGGGCATGTGGGCTGTCCGCATAACCTTCGACCCATTCCTTCATCCGCCGCATGTATTCAAAGATCTTTTTCAAGTAAGTATTCCTCTCGTTTTTTTTATCTCAGATATTATAGCTTCCATGCGTGCTGGCCGATAAGCGGAACGAACGAGCACGGGCCGCATTCTTCTTCGGTAAAACCATTATCCGTCCGGCTTACGCGCACCAGCGTCTGTGACCGCTGAGTCGTTCCGACGGGAATCACGAGCCGTCCGCCGACCTCCAGCTGATCGACCAATGGTGCGGGAATCTCCGGGCCACCGGCGGCAACCAATATCGCGTCATACGGCGAATAGACCTTCCAGCCCGTCGTTCCGTCATCGCAACGGACGGATACGTTCCGAAGCCCGAGGCGAACGACCTTTTCCTTTAATTCCGCAGCCAGGCTCTTGATCCGTTCGATAGAATAAACGCGGCGTGCCAATGCTGAAAGTACCGCCGTTTGGTAGCCCGAACCTGCCCCGACCTCTAGCACACGTTCTTTTCCGGTCAATTCCAGCAGCTCCGTCATTCGGGCGACGATGAACGGCTGCGAGATGGTTTGGCCGCCGGCAATGGGTAGGGCATTGTCTTTATAAGCCTGCGACCGTAAGGCGTCAGGAACGAACTGATGCCGCGGAACGCGGTTCATCGCGTTGAGCACCCGTTCGTCCTTTATGCCGTAATGCACCCTTAGGTGGTCGACCATTCGCTGTCGCGGAATCGCAAAATCGCCCATAAATGACTGCCGCTATTCTTCCCAATTCTTTATCTGTTCCAATGCGAGATGGTTCGTAAGGTCCGCACGCATCGGGGTGATCGATACGAAGCCTTCATCGATCGCCTCAAAATCTGTTCCGCCTTCGGCACGGAAGCCTTCGCGGACCTCGCCTATCCAATAATAGGCCTTGCCCCGCGGATCTATGTGTTCGCTGATCACCGGCCGTGCGGTCTTAAATCCTTGTTTGGTTACCTTCAGGCCTTTCGCATTGCCTTTCGGAATGTTGACGTTTAAGAGCGTGTCTTTGGGAATGCCTTCGCGAAGGGCTCGTTCAGTCACCTGGCGTGCGATACGGGCGGATTCCGTAAAGTCGTAGCTTCTATTCACCACGAGGCTGAACGCGAGCCCCGGGACGCCAAGGATGGTTGCCTCGAGTGCTCCTGCAACGGTTCCTGAATACGACGCATCGTCTCCAAGATTTGCACCATGATTTATTCCCGACGCACAGATATCAGGTCGCAGGTCGGGAGCAAGTATTTGATTGAGCGCGAGCGTTACGCAATCCGTCGGCGTGCCATCAACGGTCCAGTGCCGTTCGTCGATCTGGCGTATGCGTAACGGCCGAGCCAACGTCAGGCTATGGGCAGCACCGCTCATTTCCGATTCGGGAGCGACGACATAGATGTCGCCCAGGTCTTTGAGCGCGTCTTCGAGCGCGGCGATGCCCTCGGAATGGATGCCGTCGTCATTTGTGATCAGAATACGGGGTTTTTCGGTACTCATCTGGGTTACTTGTTATTTAAAAGAGAAAAAAGTGAAAATCGGAAAACGGACTTCCTTTTTCACCTTTCCACTTTTTTCTCTTTATCAGCGTTTATCAACGGCCTTGGTTAAATCCACCCGGTCGGGGTGAGTTGTTCATCGGACGCTGTTGACGGAACCGGCGGCGATTGCGCTTACGGGCGTTCACCGATTTCAGCTTCGCTTTTTGTCCCGGCGGAATGAAGTGAGCGTGCTTCTTAAGATCCTTGATGATCTCTTCGCTTATCACCTTACGCTTAAACCGACGCAGTGCGCTCTCGATCGTTTCGTTATTGTTTACTGAAATATATGCCATTTATGTCTCACCTCCTTTCGGCGGGATTTATGCCTCAAGGGCAAACTCAAATTAAACTATTTTTCGGCCGCAAACGCAAGGACAGGCTAAAATAAAACAGCCTCGCGATCATTGCCCGCAAGGCCGTAGTGCTAGTCATTTCGGCAGTTAAATACCGACCCGAAGGACGTTGTCCAACAGAAGTGTCGTTAGATCGAAATCCTGTGACGCTTCTTCGTAGTAACCGGCATTGCGTTCGTTCATCGCATCCCGATAACCAAGCTCATATCCCTGGCTGAGAAGCTGACGCCGCTCGGCTAGACTGACTGAACTGCCATTGTAAACTCCAGCGTCATATGCGTACGGGTCGTTGTAATAATCCTCGCCCCACCCCTGTTCCTGGGCATATTCGCCGTCCATCATTCCCTGATTGTAACCGGACGCAAGCGTCTGGCTGACCAAATCGTTCAAAAATGAGCTTGAGTCGCCGCCGACAATGTTCATTAAGATCGGTGCGATACCAAAAAGAAGATCATTCGAAGAACCGCCTTGGTCATAACCATATTGATCATATCCATACGGATCCTGCTGGTAATACCCTGCATCCGGATCTCCGTAGACATAAGTAGAATATATAGGCTCCTGACCATAGTATTCCGGACCTGTCTGCCGGTACGGTAAATAGCTTGCGTTCTGATATTCGCCACCGTACTGGTCAAGGCGACCTTGATCAAATCCACCCATTTGGCCGCCAAATACTACGCCGAGGACTGTTTGGAGAAGTATGTCTTTCCATCCTCCGCCCTGGTTATAGCCATGATCTTCTTCGTAGTAACCATCATTTCCGTAATAGGCGTCATCGTCATAATAGCCATCATTGCCTCCGTAGTAGCCGTCATTACCGTAATAACCGCTATTAGTTCCATAATTTCCACCATTTTGCGGATAATAGATCTGGCCGTATGTTGGTTGACGATATTCCGGGTATTGCTGATTAACGCGGCTATCACCATAATATCGGTCGTCGTTTCGATATACGCGGTTATCGTAAATGCTCGTCTGATAGACCGGTACTCCTAGAATTACCGGGTACCTGCGACTACGCTCGTATCGTCGCGGAGCTTGACGCGAGGCTCTAGCATAATCACGCTGTTGCCGCTGATATGACTCCGCTGATCGGCGTTGTTCACGAATCACTCGGTTATAGGCCGGACGTTCATAATTTCGGTTCGCCCACGGCGGTGTACCGGAGTTTGCTCGGTTCCAACGGGCACGGTCATTGCCCGAACCACGATTTTTCTGCCTGTCAGCACGTCGTTGTGTAGGAGCCCCACGCCAAATATTTACATTGGTTGTTACGCGGTCTCTGTTACGCGGGCGATCATCTCGCTGCGCTCGTTGCTGACGGAGGTCTTGTCTGCGGTCATCACGTTCAACGCGAGCATCTCGACCTCGATCGGGACGGCTGTTTCGTTGCTGCCATACTTGGTCGTGGCGAACCGGCTGTTGTCGGTTTTGCCGCTCCATTCGCTGTTGCTGTTGCTGTTGACGAGATACTCGACTCTGACGTTCGGCTTGGACCTGCTGTTGGCGTCCCCCTCGATTTCCGCGTAGCTGCGGCTGAGCCTGCTGCTGTCTTACTTGAACTGCCTGCTGAGGCTGTCTATTTTGCCGTTCGGGTCTCTGTTGCCGAGCCTGTTGTTGAGGCTGGCGGTCCTCACGCTGACGGCCACCGCCACGGTTCTGCTGGCCACGGTTTTGTTCGCGGCTAACTTCTGCTTTGCCATTGCCACGGCCTTTGCCCTGACGGTCTTTCCCGCGGCCTTGAGCAAATACCTCAACGCCCATACTGGCTGTTAGCAAGCATGCCACACCAGCAATACTCAAAAATCTACTTAAGCCATTCGATCGCATAATATATCCCCCTGTAATCGCAATTAATTGCGTCAATGAGGATTGGGAATGCAATCACCGTTCCTAGGCCGTTAAGGTCCATGACACCAGCAGTTCTGTATGGAAATGGGGCATAGATGCGACCTATTTGGTGCTTCGGTTGACGATATAGTTTATCGATGCGGGGCCTTCGCAAACGAAAACAAAGTTTAGGTGATAGAAGTGCGATTAACGAGTTTGTCTAGAAATGGGAGCCGCCAATACATGTCCCTTATAAACAAAATATGCCTTTCCTTCGCTCTGATCGACCCAGAGATCCATACTGTTGAAGATCAATCTAGGTATAGTCAAAAGCGGCTTAAAGCCGAACACCTGAGAGTCATATATTCCAACTACGGTCTGCTTCTTTTGCGGATCCGGTATCGCCGCCCAAAACTCATTTGGTTTACCTGCGACCTGCAATGGTCGGTATGTCTGTTGAGCGATTGGCCGGATCTCGCCCGGGGCAGGTTGAGTGCGTCCAGTGACCGGGTCGAGGAGAATGTAAGAAATGTTGTTTACATCGTAATCCCGTTGGAGGATCCCGACACTATCTTCATCATAATTACCTTCGTAATGATGGTCTTCGTAGCTCGACGATCGAAGAAGAAAGCGGTCAACTGCCGGAATATAGGCCACCGGGTCGCGAGCAACTTGCCCCTCAAGGTTGATGGGAAGATCACGATTGGTGACAAGATCTATCCGCACCAAGCCAACCGTATCGTCAGCCTCTCTAAATGCCAGTGCCCATCGGCCATTTGTCGACAGTATCGGAGCCTGGAAATAACCTTCTCGGATCTTAGTCATCTTCCCTTGCGCGATCTTGAAAAGGCCTTCGCCGTTGCCGCGCACCTCTACATTTTGCCCTCTAGCTTTCCACGCCTCGGCGGAAGCTTTCACGGGAAATGCATCTATTGTCGGGGGCATTTCGATACCGGCAGGCGGACCGGAAATTGACGCGGCCCGGCCACCGACGATCGAAAGCCATGATATGCCGTCAAAAAAACGCTTTTCTCGGAGTTCCTGAACGCGTTGGTAATAGGGAACCGCATCGTCACTATCTTCGTCATTCGCGAGGGTCTCTTGCACGTCCTCCTGGTCGTACTCTGTACCGTCGATGCCTGCCTGCAGCTTGTTTATTTCCGCTTCAAATTCGCGTTCAGATCTTTCCCGAGCCGTCCGATCGACGGTCAGTACGCGAAGGTCGTCGCCGTTTTTCCAAACCGCTTCGGTAAAATGATTTTCATCGGCAAACACGACCTCAAGGCCCGACACTTCGCTCGATGCCGCGTACTTCAGGGCCATCGGTTCACTTCGGAGCCGGGCAAAGAACTCGTCTAAACCGGCAAAGAACTCCGGCATCGACTGTCCCTCAACGTAAACTCTACGCCCGCCGGCCCGGCCGACCATTGTCAGCTCTTTGCTTGGGCAGGCCTCGGAACAGGTAAGGAACGGCTTTAGATCATCTACATTGTGGTGGCTGAGGTATTGGCGGAGTTCATCAAATTCTTCGGTACGCAAAGTTCGTTCGGTATAACGAGCGGCGTCTTCGACATAACTGTACACAGCACCGTCTCGGAGGATCCGAATGAAATTTTTGTCATAGTAATAGACCCCGAGAAGCTCCGTGTCGGCTGCAAGTTCCTTTTGGATAGCTGCAAGATCAACCGGTTCCGTTTTGGCCGACTCCATCTGGGCATACATCCGCACGGGGCTGAATGAGCTGCCGACGCTAGTGAAAAGATCCCCAAGCGATGCAGTGAAACGATCATTCTTCGAACTCCCCTTGAAATGAGATGTGGCGCCCAGCACTTTTGCCTGATTGGGATAAAGCGAAAGGACGATGCGACGAGCTTCTGGCGAATCCACGCTTTCGAGATAAAGCTCGGCGGCTTTCGCAAGGCGCTTGTCCTCGCCATGAAGAAGCGACGCCACCGAATCGATCGGTAATTCAGCACGTACGAGGCGAGCGCATGCCAGCATCGCCGCCGCAGCTTCGCCGCCTGCATCGAGCGCCGTCCGATAGGACATAGGGTCTTCCAACATGCAGGCTGAGATTCCGACGGCAATCGCCGTTCCGCCCCGCAATTCGAACACTTCGTTGATCTGCTTTTCGCGTAATTCTTTTCGGCCGGCCAGGAGTTTTACTATGGCTTCCACGTCCGCCTTTCCGTTACGCAAGTCTCGAAGCATCAAAGAGTTAACGGCGGAGCCCTTCCATCGCAATAAAACTGTCCGGAGGTGGGCAGCGGTCGTCGGCTCACGGCGTTCGAGCCGCTCGATACGTTCGATGACAGCCTTTACTAAAAGGTCGTCAGGCTCAGTGTTTTCGGCTACTGCCGAACCGATCTGCGTGGTAATGTCTTGGTTTGAAACCTGGCTGTCCTGATAGATCTTGCTGACGACATTTGAGAATCGATTCCGTTCTTCGGGTGAGAGTGTTCGGATGTCAAATTCTTCTGTAAAAGCGATACCTAATTCATTGGTTATTGCAGCCCGCAACTCTTCGTCCATCTTTGACGAGTTACGGACAAAGGCCTCGAGCGCGTCGACCTGTTCGCTGATAGAGAATCCGCCGCTTGCGAGAAGTGCCATGACGACGGATGTCCGCTCGTAGCTTTCGGTCTGGCCCAATAAACGTCGGAGTGCCGGGGCCGCACGACCGTCAGCTTGCTTGGTTAAAGCTCGGATGGCGGCATATCGAAATGGGTAGAAATTGCCTGAGTAAGCCGCAGAGTTGGAGACTGTGTTCGTCGACCAAGTTGCAGTCGCAACATTCGCATTCGTATTTGCGGCATAAGCGGCTGCGTTTGCCGCCGTATTTGCGGCGTACGCCAAAGTATTTGCTGCGTTCGCCATTGCGTTTGACGCATAATAGGCGGGCGAAGCTTCGGGCGTTGCTTTCTCATCAAGTATCGATATCAGGCCGGGGACGCTGTCGGGGAAAACATGGTTTGCGAGTGCGTTAACTAACGAGTTCCGACCTGTAGTATCGGGCGGGAGCTTTACCCAGTTAGGGTCCGAAAGCCAAGGTAGCAGGGCTTTTACGATGTCTGCTTCTCCATCCGGGATCATCAACAAAAGGCTGCGGACGGCGGCGCTTCGGATCACACGATTATCGCTCGCGGTGAGTTCGATCATCTTGTCCTTAAACCGACCCTTGGGCGAGTGGTAAATGATCGTCGTGAGGCCGGTGAAGCTGCTGCCGTTAATTCTTAGATCTGCAAGGGTTTCGTCGCCGAGCAGGGTGATGTACCAGTCGTCGCGGCCGGGCCATTCCTTCTCTTTCGTAAGGGCATCGAGGGCGAGGTCGCGCATTGCGGGTGAGGCCGTTCGTTCCTCGACGATGGCTATCAACTCGGAGCGGTAGCGGTCTGTGTCGCCGATGGAATCTGTGTCCAAAGCCCGTCGATACAGGGCCCAGAGGGCAGCGACCTTCGAATTCGGCTGGCTGGGGTCATTATAAAGCTGGTTGACGATCGGGGCGGCGCGGTTCCAATCGACGCGTCCCAGCGCGATGAGTTCGTCATGATCCGTCAAATATTCGCCGGTATCTCGGACTCGGGCGGCGCGGCGCTCGAGGTCATCGGCAAAGTAGGGGGTATTATACGTCAGCCAAGCCCGCATACGCTGTAATTCATTGGGTTCCAGCGTTCCGGCAGCCATCTGGCGATCATACAGATTCTTGACAAAGCGGGTGCCTTCTTCGCTATCGCCAAAGGCGTTCATCAGGTTCAAACCGACCTGTGGATCGCGGGTGGCCTCTGCGATCAGGCGGTTTACGACGGCCGGAGACGGGTAAACACGGTGGTTTAGCTGGCGATACTCGCTTCCGACGGCGGTCCAATAGTCGATCAGCTCCTGGATGGGCGCATTGTCGGGCGGAGGCTTGGTCCGATCATAGAATTCCGACGGCCGATCGCCGGCGCGGGGCGGGACCAGCGGATTGGGCGGCGGCGGGGCCGGAAGTTCAAGCAATGCACTAATTACATCGGTCTGAGCCTTAGCGGCCTCATTAAAAAAGAGAGCACCGCCGGCCAGGAGAGCGAGGCAGAATATCGCAGAAAAGATCGTACGTTTCATGGGGAATCAGGGGTCAAAAAAAATGCGGACGTATACTTAATAACCGAAAAGCGGGCGAAAAGCAACGAATTTCCGCCGCCGGCCGAAAAGTAGCGGGGGAATGCGGGCGAATACCACCCAAATCGGCGTCGAACGCGAACTACACGGCATCGATACCGTGATAGCGGAGGGATATGGCGTGATATCCGGGGCGAAACGCGGGGTAATGAGATTGCGACGCGAATGACTTGCCCGAATGGTAACCCACACTATCCTCCGACTCGCGCGTATAGCCCTTTCGGGGAAAAGATGGCGTGAGGATCGCCCGAAAAAAAATCACCAACGGGACAGAATTTAATAGATGACACACGACGGATTTTGCGCTATCATCGGAGATCGTATGGTCGATGTACTTATAAAAGAGATCCGCCGAAATTGGACGATCTGCCAAAACGAAGACGGCGTCAGCCGGTGGTCGGCGCTTTATGCCACGATCAACCCCAGCGGCCACATCGTGCTAAACCGTGCCGCCCACGAAGCGCTGCAATCGCCCCAGGCCGTTCATCTTTTGTATGATAAGGAACTGCAGTCCATCGGCGTCCGGGCCGCACATCCGGGCCAGAAGAACGCCTTTCGCCTCACCGAACGCGGCAGCTTCGGCGGCCGCCGCATCCGCGGACACAAGATGATGAAAGATTTCGGCATCTACATCAGCGAAACCGTCCAATTCCCCCGCTGCCACATAAACCGCGACGGCATCATGATCCTCAGCCTTCTAGACACCCGCCCCATCTCCCGAAAACGCCGCCAGAAATCCGTTTGACGCCGGTGCTGGGCGATCCTATGCGACCGCTTCGCCGTCGCATATCGTCAAATGGTTCGTTTTTGTCCGTTCGGTTCAAGGCCATTAGTTCTCGACAGTGTCCAAGAATGAACCAGAGGTGGCGGTCAGCCTCATAGTTTTTGGCCGCAAAGACGCATCGTATTAGCGATCTTCAAACATCCCAGTCCGGTTTCGCCGTGCTACATGAACGGAGGAGGAGTTGGTGTCTTGGTCCAAGAACACCCACACCGTCCTAACAAACCCATGGTCATTGAGATATTGGTCCCTCGAGCCAACCCAAACGAAATTGTGCACTGTAATTATTTGGGAAAGTGTTCGCCGCTGACAGCGATTACGCCAATCCGTTCCAATCGAGATAGAGTGTTTAGCGGTCTGGAAAGCTGATCAAATATCCGTTCCCGGTCGAAAGGATTTTTTGAGAGCCAACTCTCGACATCATCAAGCGCATCCTGGTAATCGACTGCCAGTAGAGAGTAATCGTTCCCGACCGGTGCTGACGTGTCGTCGAACCAAATATTTGAGCTACGCGAAAACTGATAAAGCAAGTCATTACGCCACTGGAGGGGCGTTGCCAATCCGTTCATAGCATGGTAGGTCTGGATCTCGACCCATTGTAGTCGAAGAATCGCACTAGCGAGCCGAAGTAAGAACAAGGCTCGACATAACACCGATCTTGCGTCTGCACGGTGAGCTTGTGCGAACCGCACAAATCGATATCCAGCACTATGTTCCGCACTTTTGATTCTTTCTACCAATAATCTTGCTTCCGAAGATGAAAGTCCTTCAATAGTTTCGAGACGGTTTTTGGTTTCCGACCAAAATGCTTTTCTCCGTCTCTTGCCGAAAGGTCCTAGAATTGATTGATGTGTTTTCTTGGCAAGATCAAAAATTATTGCGGCGTCTATCGATTCAAAATGGTCTGTGCCGATCTCAAAACATCTGCTAATGTCGCAAATGAATTTGATGTCGGCCTCTGTCGTAACACTAAAAGCTCTCTCTTCAAGATTGGGGCGGTAACTGGCCAAATTCCGTCGTTCCCTGTCGTGGTGTAAACGCAGCAGATCCACGCTCCAGTTTTTAATCCAGTTCTCTATGATTGCGGCTGACGGGGTTGAGGAATTGCCAAAGATTTTGGCCCAGCTCCTAACTGAGAAGCTATTGAAAGATAAAGACGCCATTAACTTATTCTGAGCATAGGGTTCCTTAGTCCATTCGGATAAGGCAAGCCAAGACACTTGATGAGTACTTCCGCTAAACCATTTGGGCGTACCTCTTGAATCTAGTGAACAATGGTTACTATTTCCAATGAAAATCCCGGATTCGCCCAGAATTGCCATTGCGGCCCTGAGCTCGGCGTAATAAGAAAGATGAATGGCTTCGTCCCTTGAGCCATTTAGAAAGGCTGTTGCAGCTTGTGCGATGTATCGCCAACCTGTCAGGACATGACTTGAGGCCGAAAGCAATATGTAGTCGGCGATCGAATCTCGATCGGACTGGGTAATTCGTGGGTGATGCTTAAGGCTTTGAACATAATTTATCGGACGCCTGCTCAACAGTGGACTTGTTGTCGGAAGGTATGGAAATTGGGCTTTAGCCCGTCCAATTCGTTCGGAGCCCGCCTTTATTATCGCATCTGAGGATGCAGCCTTAACAGCGAGGGTGCACCCCATATTAGAATATGCCATCTATTCCCCACCTCCGACGTCTTTCACGTGGATGGCTAGGGCTGCTGTAGCGAGTTCTTTAATGCGAATGGTTTCTGATAGTTGTGCATGTTTTAAGAGATTATTCCTAATGTCTTTATAGCCAGAGGAACCCCGATATCGCGACTGCATTACATATGCGGGCGAATTTGCGTCGAGAACCGAAGTTAATCGCCAGTCAAAAGTAGCAAGGGTCTCACAAAGTTCCTCAGCCATTAGTACTGCGTCTGAAAGCTTCTCTGAAGCATCGGCTATTGCGTCCGATATTGAATTTTCTTCGTCCATCTCGTCCGTAGGAATCCAGTTCCATCCCAAATCCAGTTGTTTAGTGGCATCTTCTCCGTCCTTAAAGCCGATCTCAACCGCAAGCCAAAAAAGATCGTTGACCACTTGAAGGAGTCCACGGACGCCCTGGTCAGTTGCCAAAAGCGTTCCCGATCCGGCAAAGACATCTCTTACACTTGGATCGTCGTGTCTCTTGAGATAGGCAGCCCATTCAGAAGTCGTTCTGCCGACGGCGTTCTTCATCTTTTGCCAGATTATAATCAGGAACGCAGCCTGCATTTCTCTACTCCACGGAAGCACGGTTGAGTGTGTTCCGCGCAGGGAGCCGAAAAGACCACCGATTTTTACGCTATCAAATCCTTTAATTACCGATGCCATAAGGCTGTTGATAAAGGATGCTTGAGTTACTTGCCCCTTTACGCGCCCCCCAAGTCGATTGATTCTGTCTTTCCAGGGGCTTTCAGGGTGTTCCCACAAAATCATTACAAGATCCTGTGCTCTGGTCTGCCTATAAATATTGGGGCCTTCAAAACGCAGAAGCCAATCCTGAGTGCGCAGCAGCGGGTACAAATCGAAAACTAGACTGGAGTCAATTCTTTTAGCGAGTTGGTTAACTGTATAAAAGATATATGCTTTCCAGGTGGGTGACAGGCCCCAGAAGGCAATGACGGGAATTTCCAGATTTTGTATCTTCGCCGCTATTTTGGGATCGACGTCTTCGAATGCCCAAAGACGATGTTGTCCGTCGATCACTTCGAGTGGGTATACCTCCGGTGCCCAATCGGCCGAAGCAACTGAATCTGGGATCTCAATCTCTGCTAGGGGTCCCGGCGATGTATAGTTGACCTTTACTAAATCAGCCGCCCCGACCTTCTGTAATGTCGCACCGACCGTGTCATTTTCGGTAAGAATATTGATAATTACGGCGGTCGGGAGCCAACCCGGCATTCTTAAATCATTTGCTTCCCCCGGCTCCACAAGCCTGTCCTTGTCGAACTTTGAAAGCGGAAAGCCCTCAATGATATATCTCAAAATCTCTTTTGAACGTTCAGGCATATGTCGACGCTGAACGCTAGAGTCCTTGGCTGGCGCTAAATTCGGATCTCGTCGGTATACACCAGTCAATCTTTTCAATGTAATTGCGTTAACGCTGAAGACGTAAAAGTGAGGTTCAGGCTTGCGACGCAAATCGTCGTCGGTCACAATTTTGTCCCATTCGTCCTCGATCCACTGTTTGACTACAAGGGCGTTGATTTTAGACATACGATATTATGAACGGAAGTAAACACATTCGGATATTTTTCTTCTATGATTTGACGATGCAGAAATGATGGAAGAACGAGAAATCTCCAACACTTCAAAGCCCTTGTAAAGATTCTGTATGAAGGGATGATTTGCATTACTGACAAATACCGAGCAACCACGGTCCGCTAATTCTTTAGCCCTGATTGCAAGGCGAACTTGATCCTTAACGGAAAAGATATCCGAATTATACTTAATAAATCCGTTGTTGTTATGGGTAACGGTGTATGGCGGATCCAGGTATATCAGATCACCCTCTTTCGCGCGCGCGAGGTTTCTTGAGAAGTCTGCGGTCGAAAGTTCGGTGGAACTTAAAGCCTTACTAACGGCGCGGAGCTTTTCAGGATCGCACGGGTTCATATGCGAACGGTATCCGTATGGAACGTTAAACTCACCGCGTAAGTTTTGGCGATATATCCCATTGAAGGAAAGCGAGCAGAGATAGAGAAAACGGACAGCTCGGTCGACCTTGGTTGTTGGGGCCAAAGAACGAATGGCGTAATAATCTTTCTCTGAGTTTTCGAGCTTTTCCAATTTATAGATTAATCTCTCTGGATTAGAACGCACCTCGCGATAACAATTGATTAACTCCGCATTCTTGTCAGATAGAAACGCTATTGGAGGTTGAACTGCAAAGAAAACGGAACCCCCACCCAAAAAAGGTTCAAAATAAGTTGCAAAGTTCGTCGGGAATAGCGGAATAATATGCTTCAATAGCAATCTTTTTCCACCCGGCCATTTCAAGAACGGAGACAGTGTAATCTTATTGGGAAGCTGCGTTTCGGCAACACGTGCAGAAGGGGGACTCGTGGCCATGGATTTGTAATATAATCTGAGCCTAATTGAGCGACTGAGGTACCCAATTCACATTTCGATGCATTAAATAAAAAATAAAAATACGAACCGATAGAGGCCTTGAAAACTATTAGAATATACTCTTAGATCGACTAGCGTCCAAATGTCATTTGTCACAAATCGGTTCCGATACGCGTTCGCCACCTATGTTACAATTCACGGCCGAGATAAAATATTATGGGTCGAACAAAGTTTATTAATGAAAATGGCTTTTATTGTGCCGAAGGCTCACGTAACTGGTCTTTCGTTGATCATGCGGGGCGACGAGTTCTATTTGGCGCTTGGGTCGATCATTTCGATCCCAATGGAATGCGAGCGCTTATTTTCAGTGATGACTGGCGGCAAAACGCTCATGGACGCGTGAATCCGAATTGGGCTTCGTCTAGAGCCCACATCAAATTAATCGAGGAGCAGAACTATAACCTATTTGTTTACAGAATGGTCGCGCTGAACCTAGAAGAAGCTCGGCACGGTCAAGCCCGCCAAATCGCATATTCGTTAGATGAGATTCAGGAAGCAGGGTTAGCCATTGACGAACGAGGATGGTGGGCCGTTTTCAGGCAGGCTTTACCGTCAATATCGACGGACTAAGATCGAAATATGGGTCTGGATTTCTTTTGGTCGGTGTGGAAGGGTATGGGAAGGGTGAAGGTTGGGGAGGTGTGGAGTTTGGATTCGGTTAGGGTTTTTAGGTGGAAGGCGACGGTGAAGTTGGTGCCAGTTTTGGTGTGGGCGGTTGAGACGGTGTGATCGAATTCGTGTTTCGTGACGCGGACGAGGGCCGAGGTTCCGGGCAGGATGTAGAACTCCCGGATACCTGTGCCGCGGCCATAAACAGTTAGAGGTCTTTCGAATTAGTTCGTCGCCTTTAACGACGGACGAGCAAAGCCCGCGATCGGTCGCGGGCTTTTGTTGATCCTACAAAGAATCGGTTTTGGCGAGATGATCACGAATTTCGTCGCGGAAGGCGGATGGTAGTCTCATCGGCTCGGCGAAGTATTGTGTGGTTTGGCCTTCGGGATCGGTGAACTCATAGCCGACGGTTACTTCGTCCGCTTTTCGCGGAAGTTGGATGAAGTCATAAGGGCCCACCATCAGCTCGGCGGTTTGGCCGGGAGCTATCGTATAGAGAGAAGAGCCGTTCATGCACACCCAGGCGGACTGGTTCTGCTCGCGAATAAAGATCTCGGGCGAAGCGCAGATGCCGTTGTAGCCGACGCAGTTAAGCGTTTTGGAGGAGCCGTTGTAGATAAGGTACCGCATCGTACTGCCGAAATCGGGGTCAGAGGACGAATGGCCGATGTATGAAATGCGAATTCCAATGGTGGGTTTTGCGGATGATATATCGGGCTCGCCGAGAACCTCGAGCTCAAGCTGAGCCGGCGAAGTAAAATAACCCGAAAAATTGGAAACGATGACCGACATCTGAATGCCGATCAATAGAGCCATGCAAAACGTCGCGATCGCAAGTATTTTCGTTTTCATATTCCCTTAGACACCCGAAACGCGAAAAAGTTGCAGAAAGGCAAAAAAAGCCCCGCGAATAAACGCGAGGCTTTTTGTTAGTGGGCAAGGTCTCCCGGGTTCCGGGTGGCGGAGGGAGCCGGTGTGTTTGCGACAATAAATAAAACACGATCAGGATCTGCGCTTTTCTGATACTATAAAACGGTTTGAACAGCAATCTTTGAATAAGGGAGAATTTCGATTATGGATAAAGTTGTGGTGGAAAGAGATGTAGTTGTGCGTGACGGCGGCGGTGGTAATGGTGGTAACGGAACGGGAAGCAATGCCGTTTGGGCGATCGCTTTCGTGATAATTATAGCCATGATCGTTGGGGCACTCTATTACAGCGGCGCCCTGAAAAAGCTGACCAGCCCGCAGCAGCAAAACATAGACGTCGAGGTCTCAGCCCCGGCGGCTCCGGCTGCGCCAAGCCGCTAAGTCCCGGCGTTCAACTCGCGAAGCTCGCTAGTCTCTCTGCCATTTTTCTTCGTCATCGGATGTTGAAAGGCGGAAGATAGAAAGCCAGGTCAGAGATCTTCGCAAACAGAAGAAGCCTCGTCGATCACTCGACGAGGCTTTTTGTTTTGTATGCACGCGTTCCGGTTGGTGACTGACTATTCAGCGACGGCTAGTTCTTTTTCTTTGTTCTTCTTGATGCCGCCGATCTGGACCAGGGGTTCGGAGGTGATCTGGTTTTTCTCCATGACCATCTGGTTGTAAAGTTTGCGCATCATCTGCATCTCTTCGGCAGCGGTCTTGGGGCCTTCCATTTCCGGCTTGTTGGGCCGGGCAAGATCGACCTCATTCAGGATGAGGTTATGCTGTTTGTCGCCGAGCTCGACCTCTTTACCGCGAGCGAACACTTCGTGACGGCCGTGGTCTTTGTACCACTGTGCGACGGTCGCGTTCTGGTGCATGTGCTCGATGATGTTACGCCATCCGATGCCGGTGTTATATGCACAGAAGGAAATTTCGCCTTCCTGTGTACCGTAGGGGATGATGCACATTTCGGTGCGGCGGAAATCATAGTTGAACAGATCCTGGAACCACATGCCTGCGATGAACAGGAAGTTCCACGGGTCCTGACGGCGTTTTTCGATGTCTTCCATCGTGCGGTCTCCGCCGACCTTTCCGTAATCTTTGCCCGAGAGGCCGAACGATTTGTCGAACTTCTTAAAGATGCCGGCAAGCGTGAGGCTCTTCGGTGCACCGTAGGGGTTGTAGTTCTTCAGGAGGGCGAGGCCCATCATGATGTTTGAGAACCACTTGCCGCGGTTGGTGTCCGTGATGTGCTGCATGTCGGTGACCAGGCCCTGAATGTCCAGGAACTGCGGCACCGGAGCCATCTCTTTCGTCTCTTTGTTGACCATGACGGCCGTTCCGACACCGCAGTTCGGGTGGCAGCCGCAGGAAACCTGTCCCCATTCGGCCTCGGGGCCATGGACAACGTCAGCGAAATCGGCGAACGCTCCCATCAAGGAAAGCGGGAACCAGTCTCGCGTAGGTTCGGTGATGCCGACCTGATCGTGGACGTCGTGGGCAAGGTGAGCGAGCGTATAACGCTGCTGCAGCCGATGCTGTTCGGTGATCAGCTCGTCGCGGCCGGTGAATGACACAGGCTGGAACGCGATGAACGAGATCTTCTTGGGATTCTCGAGAGCGAAACGGATGATCGTTCCGACCTGGTCGTTGTTAATGCCGTTGACCAGCGTTGTAACGAGGATGATGTCGACGCCGGCCTCGTGGAGGTTGTTGATCGCACGAAGTTTTACGTCAAACAGGTTGCCGATCTGGCGATGCGAGTTGGCGTCGTTGCCGATGCCGTCGAACTGCAGATAGACAAAGCGAAGGCCGGCTTCGGCTGCTTCGCGGCAAAATTCTTTTGATTTAGCGAACTCGATTCCGTTGGTCGCGGCCTGGACCGAGTTGTACCCGACCTTGCGGGCATAACGCACTGCATCAAGGAAGTAAGGCGAAAGCGTCGGCTCGCCGCCCGAATACTGGACCGACATCTGACGACGCGGCTTGATCTGGATAGCGTTGTCGAGGATCTCTTGGACGTCTTCCATCGAAAGCTCGTGAACGAAGCCGACCTGGTTGGCGTCCATGAAGCACGGGTCGCACATCATGTTGCAGCGGTTCGTAAGGTCAACGGTCAAAACGGCACCGCGGCCATA
>JBBQTV010000050.1:0-18865 GCA_038212935.1 Pyrinomonadales bacterium
CTTTGTTCTCAGAGTATTGAGAATGAGGAAGATTCGCTCGGCGATGTCTTTGTTGAAGGAACGTCAAATATGCTGCAGAAATCGGATTTTGCCGATCTCGAACGCCTCCGCGAATTGCTCTCCACCATTGGAGAAAAATCGCGGCTGGTACAGATCTTGAATGAGTGCATTGCTCATGACAAGACATCGAGCGGTGAGGTTCAGGTCTTCATCGGCAGCGAGAACCGAACGCCCTCACTCCGAAACTGCACGTTGATCTCGGCCCCGTACCGGATCGGCAACAGCTCAGCCGTCGGAACGCTTAGCGTTCTCGGCCCCACGCGGATCGAATACGCACGAATGATCTCGATCGTTTCGTATGTCGCCAGCGTCCTCGAAAAAATGATGTCAAAGGACATCAGCAGAAACTAAGATCGCACGTTTGCGGTCGAGTCCGAATACAATACATGGATCCCAGAAAGGAAACTGAAGACCTTGAAGTCCTCGCGAACGATGTTGACACCGATGATTCGGATTCGGTGGACGACTTTATCCGTCAGCTAGAGGAAAAGGAAAAAGACCTGCATATAACGGTCGATACAACGATCATCGAAATTGAGCAAGGCTTCGATGATGGTAATCCGTCCGTTTTTTTGCAGGACAAACCTGAGACCGAGACGGGCCCGGAATCGGTAGCCGAATCGGCCGATCTGCCGTTCGTGCCTGATCTCGAAGAATCAGATGACGCCCCCGTCGTCAGCCATGCGATCTACAATCTTGAGGAACAGGTCGATGACCTTGAGGAACAAGTAGCTGCCCTAAAACAGACCATCGCACGGATGGAAGACGAGCGGGCCGAGCTTTTCAAAACCTCTCAACGCCGGGCGAAAGATTTTGAAGCCTACAAAACTCGAACCGAGCGCGAGAGGTCTGACACCAAGAACAGCCAGGTTGGAAATCTGGCCGCCCAGCTTTTGCCTGCGATCGATAATCTTGATCGGGCCTTTAATTTTGCCGACCACCTCTCGGAAGAACGCAGCAGTGAATTCGAACAGTTCTTCGAGGGAATCCTGATGGTGAAACGTCAACTGGCTGAGATATTTATTGGAATGGGGATCGAGCCGATCGAGGCAGTAGGCCAAGAGTTTGACCCGTATCTTCACGAAGCTGTTGCCGCAGACGCGACCGAAGAATTTACGCCGAATACTATCTGCGAAGAGATGCTGCGCGGATACCGGATAGGCGACCACATCATCCGGCATTCTATGGTAAAAGTAGCGACAGCCGTCTCCGAGGCGAGTTCTAAGGAGCGGGTTGCGGACGAGACCGACTCGAGTCGTTCGCCGGAATCGGTCGATACAGACATCATAAATAACGAAACCAGTGATCCTTCCTACGGTGGCCACAACGCCTCGAACGATCGATCGAAAGATTGAAACTAAACCTCCTCCTCTCGCCTCGCCCCCTAATTAAGTTTAAGGAAGTACCTATGAGCAAAGTAATCGGCATTGACCTTGGAACAACCAATTGTTGTGTATCCGTTTTGGAGAGCGGCACCGTCCAGATCATCTCGAACAAAGAAGGTGGCCGCACAACGCCGTCGGTCGTCGGCTTCACAGACAAAGACGAGAAACTGGTCGGGCAGATCGCGAAGCGCCAGGCCGTGACCAATCCGGCAAATACGCTTTACGCTGTCAAACGATTGATAGGCCGCAAGTATAGTGCGCCGGAAGTCGAAAAGATGCGCTCGACGGTTCCGTTCGAGATCGTCGAAGCACCCAACGGCGATGCTCATATAAAGGTTCTCGACCGTGTGTACAGCCCGCCTGAGATATCCGCCATCGTGCTTCAGCGGTTGAAGCTGGCTGCCGAAGAGTTTCTCGGCGACAAGATAACAGAAGCCATCATCACGGTCCCGGCATATTTCGACGATATGCAGCGTCAGGCGACTCGCGACGCCGGCAAGATCGCCGGACTTGAGGTCGAGCGAATCATTAACGAGCCGACCGCTGCCGCCCTCGCGTATGGCTTCGGCAAGAATAAGACAGAGAAAGTCGCCGTATATGACCTTGGCGGCGGAACATTCGACATCTCGATACTTGAGATAAATGACGGCGTTTTTGAGGTTCTTTCTACATCCGGAAACACATTTCTCGGCGGCGAAGATTTTGACCAAAGGATAATCGATTGGCTTGTGGAAAGCTTCAAGAGTGAAAGCGGTATTGATCTTCGCGAAGAGCGCCTTGCCCTGCAGCGACTGAAAGAAGCTGCGGAGCGTGCCAAATGCGAACTTTCGTCCGTTTCAGAAGCGAGTATTAGCTTGCCGTTCATTGCGGCGGACACGTCCGGGCCAAAGCACATTAATGCTGTACTGACCCGAGATAAGTTCGAGGAACTTGTACAAGATCTGGTTGACGCTTCGGTCGATCCGTGCCAGAAAGCCTTATGGGATGCAAAGCTGCAGCCGACCGATATCGACAAGGTCATCCTGGTTGGCGGACAAACGCGTTCCCCGATCATTACACGAACCGTGACCGAGGTGTTTGGCAGGGAACCATCATCAGAGATCAATCCGGACGAAGTCGTTGCGATGGGAGCGGCCATTCAGGGCGGCGTCCTTACCGGCGATGTGAAGGACATCGTCCTGCTTGACGTTCTTCCGCTCAGCCTTGGACTGGAGACGCGCGGCGGCATCTTTGTTAAATTGATACCGCGAAACTCGACGATCCCGCTGAAGAACAACATGACCTTCACGACCGTCGTTGACAATCAGCAGTCTGTGCAAATACACATTCTGCAGGGCGAACGAGAGATCGCACGTGAGAATCGCAGCCTAGCAAAGTTCGAACTTGTCGGTGTTCCGCCCGCACCGCGTGGTGTTCCCCAGATCGATGTGAGTTTTGAGATCGACGCCAACGGCATTGTGAATGTCTCGGCACAGGACAAAATGACCGGACTCGAGCAGGCAATGCAGATCACGCCTTCGTCGGGCCTCTCGCCAGACGAAATCGAACGCCTTATCATGGAAGCCGAGACCTCGGTCGACCGCGACCGCGAAGAGCGTGAACTTATCATGCTGCGCAATCGGCTTGAGAGTACGATCAAAAACGCCCGCAAAGCGATGGCAGAATTTGGCCGCTCATTCCCACTAGAAGAGCAGCAGGCGATCAACGGCAGCCTGAATGAGGCGGAGGAATCGCTGAACTCTGAGGACAAGGTGCAGATCCAGTCCGTATTAATAAGAGTAGAGGAGACGGCAAGCAAGATAACGGCGGCAATGTTGGTCGGAGTTGCCTGATCACAGGGAAACTTGAGAAATCGCGGCATATGTCGCAAAATAAAGAAAGCGTCAGTTCATTAATTTGGGCTGACGTTTTCTAGGTTCGGGTGGGAGATCGATTCAAATGTGTGCGATCCCGCCAAATGTTTCTTATGGCGAAGAGAGATTATTACGAAGTTCTGGGAGTTTCGAGGTCAGCGACCGAGGTAGAGATCAAGAAGGCGTACCGCACGCTTGCGATCAAACATCATCCGGACAAGAATCCGGACGATGTCCATGCCGAAGAAAAGTTCAAGGAGTGCGCCGAGGCGTATGCAGTGCTTTCAGACGCGCAGAAACGCGCCGCGTACGACCGGTTTGGCCATCAGGCCGGTGGGGCAGGCGGATTCGATCCAGGCTTTTCCAATATTGAGGACATCTTCGATATGTTTGGGTTTGGCGACATGTTTGGCGGGCGTGGCGGCCGCCGGACGACCGTTCAACGAGGATCGGACCTTCGGTATGACATCGAGATAACGCTTGAAGACTCCGCGAACGGTAAAGAAGAAAAGCTGCGGATCCCGCGGCTCGAGAAATGCGAGACCTGCGAGGGCAGCGGAGCCGAAGAAGGCACGACCGCCGAGACCTGCATCACATGCAGTGGCTCCGGGCAGACGAGCTATCAACAGGGCTTCTTCAGCGTAATGCGGACCTGCCCTAATTGCTCCGGCAAAGGCAAGATCATACGCAGTCCGTGTAAGGATTGCCACGGCCAGGGACGAGTTGAGAAGGAAAAATCGCTGGAGGTAAAGATCCCCGCGGGTGTCGAGACCGGCTCGCGGCTTCGCATCAGCGGCGAGGGCGAAGCCGGCGCGAACGGCGGGCCGTCAGGCGATCTTTTTGTAGTCATTCACGTTGCCGAACACGAGACATTTGAGCGACAGGGAGCCAACCTTTATTCGGCAGTGCCGATCACGTTTGGCCAGGCGGCACTTGGTGACGAGATAAAGGTCAAAACACTCGACGGCGAAGAAGACCTTAAGATACCGGCGGGGACGCAAACGGGAACGGTCTTCCGAATGCGTTCGCATGGAATGCCTGCACTCGGCGGCCGCGGCAAAGGCGATCTGTTTGTGGCGGCGACCGTGATCACGCCGAAATCACTGACCAAAGAGCAGCGGAAGATCCTGGAAAAACTTGCCGACGTCGAAGACAAGGATTTCAACGACGCCTCATTCATGGATAAAGTGCGGAATATATTCGGCTAATTTCCTCAAGGAAGCTTTAGAATGCCTGATCTGTTCGAAATCGAATAGGTCGGGCTTTTTTATTAGAAAAAGGGAGCCAGAATATCATTTCACGACTCGATGAAACCATTCACGGAGTGGTGAGAACATTTCACGGACTGAGGAAAACAATTCACGGAGCGTTGAGGGCTTTTCACGGACTGGTGAAAACGTTTCACAGAGTGAGGCGAACGTTCCACGTACAGATGAAAACCTTTCACGGTGCGGTGAAAACATTGCACGGGCATGTGAAAACACTTTACCGCCGGAATGTTGGATTCGGCGGTTGAAGCGGCCTTTCGACCCAGCTATGCGAGTTTTGCTTTGACGGCTTCGCTGAGGGCGCGGCCGTCGACGGTCTTGCCGGCAAGTGAAGCCTGGGCGGCTTTCATTACGGAACCCATATCTTTCATTGAGGCAGCACCGATCGCGGTGACCGCGTCAGCAACGGCCGAGTCGATCTCCTCCGGCGTGGCACTCTGCGGTAGATAGACCTCGATGTGCGAGATCTCGGCAGCTTCTTTCTCGGCCAGCTCAGTGCGGCCCGCTTTCTCATATTGATCGATCGAGTCGCGCCGCTGCTTGACCAAGGATTGAAGTGCCTTCTGCACTTCGTCATCGGTCAACTCAGAACCTTTTTCGATCTTACGATTCATCAGATTCGCTTTCACCATCCTTAGCGTGGATAACCTTTCGGCGTCCTTTGCCTTCATGGCCGCCGTAATGTCGGCAATAATTGTTTCATTCAGACTCATTAATTTGTTTTATCTCTACTTCGCAAAAAATAGCAAACTTGATTCTATCACGTGCGCGCATGACTGCCATGCGGTACGGCATATGGACTTTTTTCGCGATAAAATAGAAAATTGAGCCAGTCATTTCCTTTTGCACCCAATTATGAAGTTACGCTGGCAATTCGGCATCGTCGCCGGGATATTCCTTGCAATTTTCTGCCTCTATCCGCAGCTGAAATTGATCCATAACCGCGACGGAGCATGGAACGGCCATTATGCCTATAACGACATCGATGAGGTGGCCTACGCCTCGTATCTGCGGGCATTGATCGACGGCCGGCCGCGAAAGAATGACCCCTACACGGGCCGCGACCATTCGCCTGAAACGCCGCAGCCGGAATCATTGTTCTCGATCCAGTTCGCTGCGCCGTATACGATCGCGATCCCTGCACGGATTCTAGGGATCGGCACGCCGTGGGCGATGACGCTGGCCGGAGCAGCGGCCGGGTTCCTTGCCGCGCTATGCGTATTTTGGTTTATAGGACGCGTTACGGGCGATTCGTGGTATGCAATGGCTGCGGCCCTCGGCGTATTCTGCTTCGGAACGCTTGCCGCAGGCGAAGGTGCAGTCAGCGAGATCTTTTTCGAGGGTTTCTCTTATCCATATTTCCCTGGATTCCGAAGATATATCCCGGCGCTTGCGTTCCCGGCATTCTTTGCGTTTTGCGGCTGCGTTTGGAAGGTGGTAGGAGGTCGCAATGGGGATTCAGGTGAACGCCGTGAATCGGACTCGTGGGTACCGAACCTCGGCTATGTAATTCTTGCCGGGGCGTTCTTTGCTTACACGGTTTATAGCTATTTCTACGTTTGGACGACAGCGGCCGCCTTTTTGGGCTGTGTAGTTTTAGTCTGGCTCGCCGAACGCCCGGCGGGCTGGAAAGCCGATATGCGTTCGCTTGCTGCCCTCGGCGGACTATGCCTGGCGGCGCTCGTCCCGTACGTATACTTACTTTCGCAGCGGGCAGAGGCGATGGACCACGTCCAGCTTCTCGTTTATACACGTCAGCCGGATCTTCTAAGGTTTCCGGAATACGTTTCCTTTGTTGTTCTGTTGCTCTTGATCGTCGGCCTCGCGACGAAGATGATCGAGATGAAGGATCGCTCGGTCTTAGTTGCAGTTGCACTCGCATTGGTTCCCTTCGCGGTCTTCAACCAGCAGGTCATAACGGGACGTTCGCTTCAGCCTATCCATTACCAGGTGTTCATTGGCAACTATGTCGCGACGCTGGCTCTGTTCATGAGCATTGGTCTGCTCTGGCGCTCACGTTTGGGGAAGGGAAAGGTAGTGCCGAAGTTAATTTGTTCGGCGGTCGCGTTGTCAGCCATCGTATGGGGATTTGTCGAGTGTCACTATACGGTCCGCGTCCTGGACTGGGCGAATGAGCATCGCGATAAGGCCTATCCGGTCGCCCAGCGGCTCGAGGAATTGTCAAAGGAAGATCCGGATCCGCATCGCACAACCGTGCTCGCGTTTGACGGGATCTTTGCTGACGACATGCCCACTGTCGCGCCTCAGAATATCCTCTGGGCACGCCATCAGCATGTTTTCGCCGGACTTACCTGGCAGGAGAGCAAAGAAAGATACTATCAGCAGCTTTACTATTCAGACGTTGATGCTGAAGGGCTAGAGAGTCTTCTGCAGCGAGATTTCGTGTCGATGATCGCGTTGTTCGGCTGGGGACGTCACACGGATCGTTTAAGCAGCGAGGCCAAGCCGCTGACCTATGGCGAGATAGGTGAAGAGGTTGATCGATATGCTGCGTACATCGAGAATTTCAGCCGACACCAGGCGTCCGATCCGCTTATAAGCTATGTCGTGGTTGGCAAGGATGATGGCGCCGACCGGACGAATCTTGAAAAGTGGTACGAACTTGACCGAGGGGAAGCCGTAGGAGATATGACGATCTACAAAGCCAGACTGCGAGAATAGGAACAGCAGAGCACAAAAAAACCGCCAAATGAATGGCGGTCAAATATATATTGCTATTCAAATAAAAAACAAATTTAAGCGGCCAAAAGGTCGTTTGAGGTTTCGGCGAAGACACGCCTGCCGTTAAGAGCATCGTCGATGATCTCGCGAACTGCCGATGCATCAGGGTTGACATCCATTCGGGCACATGCCCGGAGATGCCTGATGATGCCTTCTGCTGCGATATCAATTGAGTCGCCTGCCAGCTTCGAAAAGCGTCGGGCTTGTATATGATCGATCTGCAGGATCCTGTCCTGCAAAGTCATTGGTTTAGCTGCTGCCACTTTCAGTTCTCCTTATCTAAGTGATTTTCCTAATTTTAAGTCACAAAAAGCACTTCTCTTACCAAAAATAAAAACGACGACCTCCCAATAATTTAGCTACCGGGGGTAAAATAATTATTTTGTTGATTCTAACAACAAAGTGGTTGCCGCTTAACCAGGTGTGGTTCCCGTTCTCATCTTTGTAATAAAATCGTAACAGAAAAGTGGCGTCGTGTCACGATTTATTTTCGGCGTTTGTGATTTTTTTCTCAAGTTTGTTGCCAGAAATAAAAAGGCCGACGGAAGTTTCCGCCGACCTTATTTAAGATCGAAGTCTTCATTCATTCGATCTAAGCAACAGCATCTTTCATTGCTTTGCCGATAGAGAACTTGACCGTAGTCTTTGCCGGGATCTTGATAACTGCACCAGTGGCCGGATTTCGGCCGTCGCGTGCTTTGCGGTGCGTCTTTTTGAGCTTGCCGAAGCCGGGAACGGTAAATTCACCGTTCTTCTTCACTTCGTCGGTTGCCAGTTCGGCAAGTGAGTCAAAAAATGATTTGACCTCTGTTTTCTTCAGTCCTGACGTCTCAGCCAAGGTATTAATGATCTCCGTTTGTGTCATTCGAGCCATATTTTAATTAACCTCCAAGGTAGTGTGAAAATGAAAAATTGATCTTGTCTATCTGCCTGCGAAAGGATTTCAACGACGGGCAAAATTTACTGAACCGGATAAGCTAAATGGTCGGGGCGGCAAGATTCGAACTTGCGGCCTCACGGTCCCAAACCGTGCGCACTACCAGGCTGTGCTACGCCCCGTTATCCAAACAAATGAGAAGCGAATCCAAGTGACGAATTTTACAGGCCAATAATAGTGCGGTCAAGTCTAACCTCGATATAATCAAGGAAATATCGAACAAATATTTTGACGGCCTGTGCTCGATGGCTGATCTCAGCCTTTAGATCAGAGGGAAGTTCGGCGAAAGTCCGGTCATAACCATCCGGTATAAAGATCGGGTCGTAACCGAATCCGAGAGAGCCGCGCGATCGCTCGGCGATCCGGCCTTCGCACAATCCTCGAGACGTGAAGAGCGATTCCCCGGCAGGAGTCGCAAGAACGATCGAACAAACGAAACGTGCCCGCCGTCCAGCGTTTGCATTCCGGATCTCGTCTAGAAGCAGCTCGATCTTTTCAGGATATCCTAGGTCATCGCCACCATAACGAGCCGAGAGCACGCCCGGAGCACCGCTTAGTGCGTCGACGGCAAGGCCGGAATCGTCGGCAATGGTCAGCAGGCCGGTTCGCCGGGCATAACCGATCGCCTTTAGCGAAGCGTTCTCTTCAAATGTATTACCAGTCTCCTCTATCTCCGGGCCGGCTTCGACATCATTCAAGGTTAAAAGCGTGACTGGAACTCCAGCCAGCAACTGACGAAGCTCGCGGAGCTTTCCTGCGTTGCCCGTCGCTACGAGCAGTTCAATGTCCTTTTTTTCATTATCGATCATCGGCTTCAAATCCGTGAAACGGCTTTTTTGTTGCATTAAATGGCTGTTACGATGTATAAATGAAGTGGCCGCATCTCTCGCAGATTCCAACCTTATAGTCATTCAAGGAGCCTCTTAATTGCAAACTGTCGACGCGCCAAAATCCACACCATTCAGCGAGACCGTTTACACCGGCGAAGCGCTTATCGCGAAGTATGCCCGTACGCCGCGAGAAGCTCCGGAGGTTCTTTTTGAACTGTGGGCATGGGTCGCGGGATTAGAAAGCTTTGTAAACGTCTTTGACCGTTCGATCGGCGATAATGCCCGGGCAGGAGCCGCGACGCGGAGCCGAAAGCCGGAATTTCACCTTACGCGGGCGGCACTAATTCGAATTTCGGATCTCATCGTGGAGTGGAACCGATCAGGTGCCGACGACAAAGGGGATCTCATTGATCTTACGAGTTCGGATCTTTCGGAGCTCTCGGCGTTTATCCAGGATTCTTCGATCTTGAATAACGCTCTGCTCCACAGCGATCGGCTCGGTTACGCTGAGTGGAAGACATGGCGAATGCATCTCGCGGGCCGCGTCACAGCGCTTAAGGTAAGCCATACTCTCGAGGCCGCCGCACCATCGCTCGGCAAACATTTTTTGCCGGTCAGCCTCAGACGGATCGCCGACATCGATCATTTGGATCATTCGGAAAAGGTTAGCATTGATATGGTCAGTGTCCGGCTCAGCCTAATTTTGCGCACGCTGCAGATAATCAATACCATGCTTCGCGCCGACGAGCCGCTAAAGCCTACACTGCTTCTTTTCTGCAGCGTCTACGAGCAGATACGCGGGATGACCGAGTACGTGAACAACTTGCTGTCGCGTAATCCAAACGAAGAATCCGAGATATTCGGCCTGCTCGACGGAGCATCCTATATGGCCGCTCTGGAGCTGAAAAAAGCATATAATCAGGAACTCACGGGCATCCTTGCTCTCCGTCCGGCCCCGGCGGTCTTCGCCCGCGTTGAATCTGCGTATGCGCTGCTGAACGACAGCTTTCAACAGATCTTGACAAGCTTTGCCAAACTTTCGGAACCAAAGATCTCGACGTCCGACATATTCCCCGATTTTCATCATAAGCTGACAGAATCGCTTCTACTTCGGTCCCATTTATCCCAGGCTATGACGGCGGTAAAGGCTGCCGAACAGGATCCCGAGAAAGAACAGATCGAAAGACTGAGGTTGCTGCTTACGTCTTTTCTCGATGAGCCGATCAAATTCTTGTTCTACAAGGACAGGGAATCGGTCGAAAGGTTCTGCGAAGAGGTTCAGGCGACAAACGAGAAAAAGGATCTGGTGCCGATCCTACACCGATTTGCGGCATATCTCGAAACGCTTTTCCGACAGGTCAGCATGCGAACCGTGCTGAGCAATCACCCGTTCGAAGGGTAGCCTATTGCGAACGCAGCGTTGCGAGCGGCTTTTTGAAGAGAATATCGAAACTCGCCAAAGCACCGACGATCATTACTAACGCCGTTGTTATAAGAATGCCCGTGATCAGCAGAAGTGGGTCGAATTCCCATTCGATCGCCAACACATACCGGCTGACGGCGAACGAAAGCGCCGCCGCGAACGTCGAGCCGATCACCCCTGCAAGCAGGCCCAGCAATCCGTATTCAGCAAACAGTATCGTTGCTAGAGCCCGGCGGCGCGTGCCGAGGGTCTTCAGAATGGCATTTTCATAAATACGCTGCGATTTGGTCAAAGCGATCGAGCCGATCAGGATAAGGATTCCGCTGAGGATCACGAAACTCCCGACAAACGAGATGGCGATCACAAAATTATTCACAAGACGCTGTACGGTCGCTACGATGTCTGCTACGTCAAATATCTGCACATTTGGGTATTCTTCTAAAACCTCCCGCTGAAGCCGTTGGCGCTCCGTCGGGCCAATGCGGCTGAGCACCGTCGCGGCGTAGCTCTGCGGAGCGGCTTCGAGAACGCCGGGGCGGAAAACAAAAATGAACGCCGTTCGCGTGTTCCTAAGATCGATCTTTCGGATATTTGCAATACGAACAGTGACCTTCCGCCCGGAAATATCGAACGTTATCGAATCGCCGGGCACGACCTTAAGCCGCTCTGCCATCCGTTCTTCAACTGAAACTTCCGGCACATCACCAGGCTCACCGGATTCCCACCATCGGCCGGCGATCACGCTTTCATTTGCATCAAGGTTCGGCCGATATGTGACGGCGAACTCGCGCCCGATCTGTCCTTGCTGCTGGCGAACCTCGGGCTGTGCGAAATCGATGGGCTGGCCGTTGATGAAAGCGATGCGGGCGCGGACGGTAGGGGTTTGTTCGGGAACCTCACCGAGGCGCTCCGTGATCGTCTTCGCCACGCCTTCGATCTGGCTTTTCTGAATATCAATGAAGAAAAGTGTCGGAAGCCGCTGATTTCGCGAAAAATCAAACTCGCGGACCAAATTGGTTTGAAGCGATTGGACGGCGAGGACAACGAATGCTCCGAGGCCAACAGCCAGGAGAATGATCCGCGTTTGATTTCCGGGCCTATAAAGGGAATTGATCGCCTGTTTTAAGGCAAAAGATCCGAAGGAACGGAACGTACTTAGGAGGCGGATTAGAATTGTTGCCGCGAGGTAAAGAACCAGGGAAGTCAATCCTAACCCGGCCAGGAAAAGTGATCCGACCAAGAGGGAGCCCGCCTGCCATACAGCGACTGAAAGAAGCCCGGCCAAACTAAGAACGGCGACTATCCATTTTGCCGGATCCAGCTTTCTGAAACTGGCGTTGTTTTCGTCGCGAAGCAGGAGTTTTGGTTTGATGTTCCTAACCTGCAGGAGCGGAAGTGCCGAGAAGAGCATCGAAATCAAAACGCCGAGCAGAATGCCTTGAGCGGCGACCGAAAAGCCGACCGTGTAGCTCATCTTTTCGGGCAGCTCCGCTGAAAGAGCCCAACGCACAAACCATAACGCACCTTGGGCAAACACGACACCGAAAAGACTCCCTACAAATCCAAGCGTAAGTATTTGCAACAGGTATACCGTAATTATCCGATTGCCGCTGGCACCGAGGCATTTAAGCACGGCGACCGATTTTCGTTTTTGTTCGACGAACGCCCGGGAAACGTTCCAAACACCGACGCCGCCCAGAACAAGGATCAATAAGCCCGTCAGAGAAAGATAATTTTCCGTGCGCGCAAAATTCTCTCCGAGGCGCTCTTGTGTCTCGCGATACGATCGGACACGGAGTGTGGTCTCCCGGAGAGCTTCGCGGAGTTGAACAACCAACTCAGTAGGATTGTCGGACGTACGGTAGAGAATAGTTTGGCGGACACGGCTTGCATTCTGTGTGATGCCGGCGTCGTCAAAGGCTTTTTTCTCTACAAAAACGCGCGCCCCGAGGCGAAAGCCTCCGGAGCCTCCCGGTTCCTGATCAAAACTGCCGCGGATCTCAAACTCGCCCTCGCTTATCTTTATCCGGTCTCCGACCTTTACATTTAAATCCTCGAGGAGAATGCGGGCGACGATTGCCCCGTTGTTCGCAAGAAGAGAATGGTCAAACGGCTCGCCGCCGTCCAGGATGAATTCGCCAACAAGCGGAAAAGGCGAAACGACGCCCTTTAGCTCGACGAGTCTTAGATTTTCATTCGCCGGATCCGAAGGGCGAGCCATCGAAGTCGTTGTGATCGTTTCGTTACGCTCTTCGACTATATTCGATGAGTCAATCACTGTCTGGATCTTTGCGAGGTCGGCTGGTGAAAAACCACCGGTGGAACTGATCTCAAGATCGGCCGTAAGTAGAGCGCGTGCGTCCGTACCGACCGCACGCGTAAGGTTTTGGATCAGAGACCGAAGGGCGACGACCGAGCCTACACCCAGAGCAATGCAGAGAAAGAAGAATAGAAGCCGCCGCCAGGAAGACCTTATCTCGCGGACGGTCAAATTGATGATGAATGACATTAGATCGATTCTCCGATGCCATCGGCAACGACCCGACCGTCCCGCAGGATTATCTGCCGCTGGGCCTTCGAAGCAAGCGCTTGGTCATGGGTGACCAGGACAAGAGTGATCTCTTTCTGCTTATGCAGATCGGTCATTAGTTCAAAAATGTGCTGGCCGTTCTTCGAATCAAGGTTGCCCGTAGGCTCATCGGCAAGAAGGATCTTTGGACGATTAGCAAATGCCCTAGCAATAGCCACGCGCTGTTGTTCGCCACCGGAAAGCTCCGCCGGATAATGATGGCCGCGGTTGGTCAGGTCGACGTCTTTTAAGAGCTGGGCGGCCCTTTCCTTTGCGTCTCTCGCTCCCCGGATCTCCATTGGGATGAGGACATTCTCGAAAGCAGTAAGGCTCGGTATCAAATGGAACGATTGAAAAACAAAACCGATTTTACCGCTCCGTAGGTCGGCCAGCCCGTCCTCGCTCATTGTCGTTATTTCATCGCCATCGATTGTGATGCTGCCGGAGCTAGGTGCGTCTAGTCCCGCAAGCAGGCCGAGCAGCGTTGATTTGCCGCTGCCCGAGGCACCGGTCAGGGCTACAAACTGGCCATCAGGTATTTCTACCGAGACGTCCGAAAGTATCGTAATGTCTTCGGTCCCGGAGCGAACAGTTTTGGTGACTTTATTTAGTTGGATCATTTATTTGGTCATTCGGTTGAAGGGTGCGTTGGACTCATTTCCAATTTCGCTGCCTCTTAGAATTTTGCGAGCCGAGGCCTAAATAGGACGAGACTTGCCAAAAACGTGGTAACGGGTTCCAATGGGTCTGCATCCAATTCTTACGGATCAACTAAAAAGATAATAGCTTTTATGCAGTATTATATTCGAACGGTCGCCTTTATAAGTTTCAGCTTTATCGTATTTATGGCCGCGGGCTGTAGCTCCGCATCGCCTTACACGGGCGTGGAGTACGACCTTGATCGTCCTTTGGTCAAGCCCGAGGTCGTCTCCGGGAAGCCGAAGATAATCGCTTTTGGCGACAGTCTTACCGCTGGCTTCGGGCTTTCGGAGACAGAATCCTATCCATATCTATTGCAGGAGAGATTGAAGGCGGACGGTTTCGATTATGAGGTAGTCAATGTCGGCGTCTCCGGGGACACAAGCCTAGGCGGTCTCGAGCGGGCTGACTGGGTTTTGGAACAGGAAAATGCTCAGGTTTTGATTCTGGAACTAGGAGCGAACGACCTTTTGCGTGGAATGCCTGTGGACCGGATGAAGAAGAATCTGGCATCGATAATTGAAAAGGCCAAAGCAAAAAACATAAAGGTGGTACTTTGCGGAATGCTCGCTCCGCCGACGATGGGTTCGGACTATGAACGCGATTATCGAAATGCGTTTCCAGATCTAGCGGAAGAATACAACGTGACTTTCGTCCCATTTCTGCTCGACGGCGTTGCGTTCAAAAGCGAGCTTAATCAGGCCGACGGAATTCATCCTAACCCCGAAGGCACGAAGATCATGACGGAGAATATCTACAAGGAACTACGGTCGATCCTGGCAAATTGACCCTGTCATCTCTCGTCTTCTGAATCCCATTTATTTATGAATGTTACACATCTCGAATGTGCGCTCTGCGGGCTACGGCATGAAGCCCGCCAACTGCATAACCTTTGCACGGATTGCGGGAAACCGCTGCTTGTTAGGTACAACCTGGCGGCGGCATCCCAGACACTCACTAAAAAAAGCGTGAAGGAACGCGAATCGAGCCTCTGGCGATATCGTGAAGTGCTGCCTGTAGCTGATTGGGACAATGTCGTCTCGTTTGGCGAAGGTTGGACACCGCTCCTTTCGGCGAACAAACTCGCTCAGACATTGCCGATCGAGCTTGAACTCTTTATCAAGGACGAAGGGCAGAACCCAACGCAGAGTTTCAAGGCTCGCGGAATGACGGCGGCGATCTCGAGGGCTAAAGAATTCGGCGTACGAAAGGTCGCCGTGCCTTCTGCCGGAAATGCAGCCGGAGCTTTGGCGTCGTATGCTGCACGGGCCGGGATGGAGGCGTTCATCTTTATGCCCGCCGACACGCCGATGGCGAATATCATCGAATGCAGGCAAACCGGTGCGAACGTGACATTGGTCGATGGGCTGATCACTGACTGCGGAAAGATCGTCGCCGAGCGGAAAGTAGCTGAGGGCTGGTTTGACGTTTCGACGCTGAAAGAACCGTACCGGGTCGAAGGCAAAAAGACGATGGGTTACGAGCTGGCCGAGCAGTTGAACTGGAACTTGCCCGACGTCATTCTGTATCCGACAGGCGGCGGAACGGGATTGATCGGAATGTGGAAGGCGTTTGACGAAATGGAAGGAATGGGTTGGATAGGCACAAAGCGGCCGAGAATGATCTCAGTTCAGTCGGCGACCTGTGCTCCTATTTTTCGGGCGTTTCACGCAGGCGAGAGATTTGCTGGGGAATTCGAAAACGCAGCAACGGTCGCGTCCGGGCTTCGTGTTCCGAAGGCGCTCGGCGATTTTCTGATCATTGATGCGTTGCACGCATCGGGCGGTACGGCAATCGCGGTAACTGACCAGGAACTCGTCGACGCTGTTGGAGAGATCGGCGCCGCCGAAGGCGTATTTGCTGCCCCGGAAGGAGCTGCTTGTCTCCCTGCGCTGCGCGATCTGATCCGCCAAGGACTTGTTCGAAGCGGTGAAACGGTCGTGATCTTTAATACGGGTGCCGGTGTGAAATACCTTGAGTGTTTTCAAGAGACAAAAAAGACGGCTTAGTTCTATTGAACCAAGCCGCCTGAACCTGCATCTTCTGCAGCAATCTATATTGCCATCCTAGACTCGTCGTCCCTGGATCAACTGAACCACCAGAACGACGACTGCTATCACCAGCAGAATATGGATAAGATTTCCAACTGCAGCTCCTGCAAAGCCAAAGCCTAAAGCCCAAAGTACCAATAGAATAATAATGATCGTCCAAAGCATAGTGTTTTTCTCCCTTTCTAGTTTATTTATGTTTGCCGAAAGACTGATCGTGATCAGCACTCCCGTTCCCTAGTTAAATCACCTGATATCGATCAGGTGTGGTCTCGTCGTTCGCCTCGACCGTATTCCCCATAAAACGCTCACTAAGTGATCGTCCCAAGGCAGTGTTGGCGTCCTTCTCCTCTTTAGGCGGCGGGAGCACAGCCGAATTCCTAGTGATTCAATAAAGCTGGCGGCCTGTTTAACCTTCATTCTTCCTCCGAAAACTCCTCGCATCTCTTAGAAATCAGCGTATCAAAACAATACGTGAATTTCATTCTTTCGGTCTTACTTGTAGTGTCTGCAAAGGTTGTGCCACATCCAGAGTGTGTCAACAGGCCAGTTCGGCGGAATATGTCGCAACGATAAACCCATCGGAGCCTAATGAATCGTGCGCGCAAGTATCGGCAGCTAGTTAACGGCCATCTAATGGATGGGGTTTTAGAAGGAAATTTTCTAGGGATTGCTATCTGATTTGGATTTAGGGTTAAGATTCTGCAACTGAGGCGGTGCCGAGGGCCCGTCGCTTGCTAACTTGAAGACTCCGACTACTAACCACCATCTTTTGTCCTGTAGCTTCCAAATGTGAAGGCAGTTGCCTTTCTCCTTGCCTTCGGCGCTGTTAGCAAATTCGCATGGATTCCAAACGTACGCCATATCCGCTGCCTCGAGCATTGTGATCTTTGTCGGGAATTCCATCGAAAGATAACGGCTCATTCTATACACCGATTCTTCTTTGCCGAAAACGGGAGCATCGCCATCGATCAACAAGCGAACGGAATTAGATGAATACCTTTCGTAAGCGCCGCCTAGTTGATTATGATTATTTCCCAGGCGAAAGAAATCCATCGTCGCGTCGGCTGCGGACCAGCCTTTCTTGTTTTTGTCCCGGGGCGGTTTGCCAGATCTGCGAAGACGGTCGAGCAATTTAACCGGGATCTCTTCGTGGGTAGTGGTGATATCCAATGCGATCTTGTATTTTCCGCTTCCGGACCGCTGCCAGATCGTGACATATTGGCCGAATTTTGCAGGATCCGGCTTATTTCTTTCCGACATTCTCCATTGGCCGGTGGTGTATCCAAAGACTCCGTTTGAGGATATGTCGGCAAAAACCGGAATGCGTTCGAGTATTGACGCGGACTCGTCCGCCTGCTGCCAGATCTCCAAGCCGTTTGCAGATGAAGGCTTAAAGACGACGGAATCAGCTGAAAGAAACGCTAGATAAGCTGTTTTGGGGCCAGAATCGCGGGCCATGTTGATGAAGGACGATTCCGTATTTTTGATCTCCCGCAACGCATCTTGACCCAAACCTGTCCCGCAAAATATAAAGATCAAGATGCATAGCCAAAGGTTCTTCATAATTAAAGCCTAGCAAAATGAAATTAGTTCTACAAAAAATTTATAGTTGGCCTAGAAAACGGCAGGTCGAAAAACTATGCTTAAAATTGAAAATCTGATAGTATTTTGAGCGTTTAACCACATTTACGAGGGCGATTGTTATGTTTAGCGATAACTTTAGACGAGGCGAAAGCGGCGGCAAGGGCAAAACGGGATCGAAAGCGATCTCGAAGATGGCTGACATCGGCTGGAAAGCGTTTCAAGCCGTCAATAAGGCAATCCCCGAGGGCGAATCGATTCAACCGGCCTGGGCCGCGGAACCTCTCCTAAAGTCATATGAACGAACGGCTCCGCCCTTGGGTTTTCCGCGTGAAACCGATAGCCTGTGCCCAAAGTGTGTGAAATCAGTACGCGAAGGTGTGATCTCCGGCGACATCCCGTTGAACATCTTAGTGGATAGCCATCCGGGCGAGATCAAAGCTCAGATTGTCGAAGAAAATGGGCAGGTCTTAATGCTTAAAACTTGCCCGACTCACGGCGAATTCGAGGATGTGCTGGCGACCGACGCTGCCTTTCTGAATCGGATCGAAGGTTTGTTCTTCGGTCGCGATTTCGAGTCGGCGGAGGATAAGCACGTCCACCATCACGGAACCAGCGACATAAAGTTTGGACGCGGAGCCGTGCTTACCGTTGACCTGACAAACCGCTGCAACATGATGTGCAATCCATGTTTTATGGATGCGAATCAGGTCGGATACGTTCACGAGCCGACTTTCGAAGATACAAAGGCGATCCTCGACCGGGCAGTTTCATTCAAACCGAAACGCCAAATAATCATTTTGTTCTCAGGCGGCGAGCCAACTCTTTCGCCCTATTTTCTAGATGCGGTCGCTTATGCGAAGAAGGTCGGCTTTTACCGCATTCTTGCGGCGACGAACGGGATCCGATATGCCGAAGACATCGAATTCTGCAAGGCCGCGAAAGAAGCGGGACAGCATGGCGTCTACTTGCAATTCGACGGCACGAACGAAGAGGACAATAAGCATCGCGGTGTAGGAAACCTCTTCGACGTAAAACTGAAGGCGATCGAAAATCTCGCGTCTGTCGGGATCAAGGTCACGTTGGTCACAACGATCGTCAACTCATGGAATAACGAAGGCATCGGCAGCATTGTGAAATTTGCTGCTGAGAATATCGACAAGGTTCAGACCATCGCATTCCAGCCGGTCTCATTCACCGGCCGAGACGAAGATATCTCTGATAAAGACCGGCAAGAGCAGCGTTACACACTCGCAGGGATGACGCATGACCTTAAGGATCAGCTTGATGGGGTCATCCAGCCGATGCGTGACTGGTTTCCATTGTCCAGCTATTCGGCGTTTACGTCAGTGATGGATATGCTGCAGGGGGCCGATGCTCCTTGGGGTTGGTCGTCATGCAACTGCCACCCGAACTGCGGCATTTTCACATTGATGGTCGTCAATAAAAAGACGAATGAGATGAAGT
>JBBQTV010000051.1:0-18864 GCA_038212935.1 Pyrinomonadales bacterium
TAAACGTTGTGATGTTTGTCGCGGGTATCGGTGCGGGCATTTACGCGCAGTCGAGCTCGTTGCTGTCGGATTCGCTCGACAATCTTGGGGATGCAATGACGTACGGACTTAGCCTTTACGTTGTTTATAAGTCGTCTCAGGCGAAGGCACAGGTCGCATTGTTTAAGGGCGGTTTGATTCTTCTTGCAGCGCTCGTCGTTCTTGGTCAAGTCATCTACAAACTGGTCTTTCCAACGGTTCCGATCTTCGAAATAATGGGCATGGTAAGTTTGCTCGCTCTCGTAGGCAATTCGATCTGTCTTTATCTGCTCACGCGACATAAGACGGATGATGTGAATATGAGTTCGGTGTGGGAATGTTCGCGTAATGATATTGCGTCGAATATCTCGGTCTCTGTCGCGGCGGGTGCGGTTTGGTTTACACAATCCGGCTGGCCTGACATTCTCATCGCCCTTGCTTTGGTTGTGCTTTTCCTTCGTTCGGCCTTCCGCGTGTTCTCAAACGCAAACCGCGAACTTAGAACCGCCTAATAGTTCTGCTACGCCTCAAAAGCCTTTTCCATTTTCATTTAGACTATCTTGTAAGTCACTTGGTACGGGCATTGATTTGAAAAACCATGTATTCGCACCGCCCGTTTTGCCTCTGGGATAAATGCCAAATGGTGTTTTCGTCGAGGCTCCAATGATTCGGACAATCTGTCCCCAAATCTCACGCGGCGAACCTAGTTTGATGCCTAGCTTTAACATTCGCCAATGGATCCGCGTGTGCTGATAGGTCGAAGCTTGACCTAGAACGTGGGCGCGTTCTAGGTGATAAAAGGCCGAATGGAACTCACCACTAATTTCGAGCGATTCGGCAATGGCTAGTTCTCGAGTAATCGCCGTATTCAATACTTCTTGATTCTGTTCGCTCATTTGATCCCCCTTTTGCCAGTCCGCCGCTCCGATCTCCTTCCGAAAAAGACTCCTATCAAAACTAACAAGGCAATAATCAGCAAGCTAATGATTACGAAAATTACAAACTGGTGTTGCGTAAAAAGATGAAAGAAGTCGGTTTCTTGTTCCATACATTCCTTTACAGATGCGCTTCGTGACACGCAAAGTCCGCTCGTTCGGTCTGGGCGGTTACGTGGGCAATCTTAAATTCGCCTGTGCATGAATCGTGAACGCGTTGTAAAACATCGTCGTGTTCTGCTCCTTCTGCGAGAACCGCGTGGACGCTCAACGCGTTGACCCCGGAAGTCAGCGACCAGACGTGGAGATCGTGGATCTCGGCGACACCTTCAATCTTGGAAAGTTTAGCCCGTAATTCAGCAATATTAACGTCCGACGGTGTGCCTTCTAGAAGAACGGCTATGGCGTCTTTTAGCAGTGACCACGTTCGCGGCAGGATAAACAATCCAATACCCGCCGAGATCAAAGGATCGGCGTAGTACCAACCGGTCGTCAGCATTATTATTCCGGCGATGATAACGCCGACGGACGTGAGCATATCCGAGAGAACCTCGAAATATGCGCCTTTCATGTTGAGGCTTTCTTTTGATCCGGATCGAAGGATAAATACACCGGCGATATTTATCACGAGGCCGATAGAAGCTACGGCAAGCATTCCGGCACTCTGCACCTCAGGGGGATTTTGGAACCGCTGGTATGCTTGCCAGCAATGCCAAACTACCAGTCCAAAACCCGCCAATAACCTCGACTATCAGATAGAAGAACGTCAAGCAAAAAACGATCATTAGCGGTTTCTTGTTCCTGCCCGCTGCCGATATTTCATGTGTATGTCCGTGTCCCATCGTCTAGTTCCCTTCAGCGAGATGCGAGTGCTCGACCCAGTTCTTTCCACCAAATACGTAAGCAACTCCGACCACAACTAAACAGACGGCGCCCGCCAAAGTGAAGGTGACTGGCGTTCCCCACCAGACGGCGGCGTAACCGATGGCGGGATACGTGATCAGCCAGCAGGCGTGGGTCAGGGCGAAGTAGGCGGCGTAGGCGCGGCCGCGTTCTTCTTCGCGGGTGTGCTCGGCGAGGAGCGTTCCCGACGCGATCGAGATCAGAGCCTGTCCGGCACCGTTCAACAGCCACAGACCCGCAAAAATGACGAGCGGCGGCTGAAAAACGCCCGGCAGCAGGATGAGGCTGAGCACAAATCCGCCAATAAACAGGGCCCGCCGCGACCAGTCGTGTCTGACGTAATGAAGGGATGTCTTGCCGTCCGCGTCGGCCTCGATGCGTGTAGTGGAGCGGCCGAGTATGATCGCGGCGAGCGTCGAACCGAGACCAAGCAACGCCATCACGACCGCAAAGCTCGTCGAACCGCTCCGCAGCACATCGGCGACATAGACTACGGTTGCGACGATCGCTGCTGCTCCGGCCATCGCCTCGGCAAAACTGAGGATCAAGGCCTGACGAAGGGAAGGCTCACGCAGCAAAATCCGCGTTCCGAGCGTGAGATCGCTCATAAAGCTTTGAAGTTTTATCGGATCAAGTTTCTTCTTCACATGCGGTATCGTAACCATCAGAACCAGTCCGGCCGAAATCAGGTACGTGAAAGCGTCGAACCAGAACACCCAACGCACGCTAAACGCAGCGACCAGTAACCCCGCGAGAGCGGGAGCGGCGAACGCCTCGATATCGACGGCGACCCGCGAGAATGACAGGGCCTTGACGTAATCCTTCTCGCCGACCACCGCCGGCAGGCTCGCCTCAAAGGTCGGCGTAAAGAACGCGGTCACCGAATTGATCGCAAAGATCAACGCGTATATCTGCCAAATCTCGGTGATAAACGGAAACATCGCGAGCAGACCAAACCGCACGACATCGGTCGCGATCAATATCTTCTTGCGGTCAACACGATCCGCCAAAACTCCCGCGAACTGCGAAAAGAGCAGAAACGCAAGAATCCGCAGGAAAAGAGCGTTGCCAATTATCGCCGTCGCCGACTCGCCGCCCGACAATTGATATGCGAAAATCGCCAGCGCGACCGTCGTCACACCACTCCCAAGCAAGGACACGATCTGCCCCGCGAATAGGAATACGTAGTTTCGATTGCTCCAAAGCCCAGTCTGCATAAATGCCTGACCCTTACGCCACGCGTTTCATACTTATGTATGCACCGCTCGCTTTTATGGTGACGGTTACGTCCGTTTGGCTGCGATTGCGCCAGAACCAGCCGTGGCTGCCGTCGAAGTCGGCGACGAGATCGCCCGAATCGGCCTGGACTCCGGTGCCTTTTTTATAGCTGATAAATTGCTTTTGCGGGTTGTCGCCGTGCGTGTCGTGATTCACAACGCCGCCGGTGGCGGTCCATTCGTACTTGACGAGAGCACCTTTGGCCATTTCGAGCTTTATCTCGGCGGCTTCGCCGGGTTTGAGCGTGACGGTCATTTCGTCGGATTTTGCGGCGGCAGTCGTCGTGCTAGTCGCCGGTGCCGTGTTGGACGCCGGTGGCGAAATGGCCTTTGCGGGCACGTTTGCCGGTTGTGCGGCAGCGGTTTCGCGGTCGGCCTTGGCCTCTTCGGCGAGCTTCATCTTGATCTCGCCCATTTGGGTCAGTCCAAGAACGCCGCCGATGCGGGCCAGGTCAATGCCGTATTCCGACGGAAGCACGACGGTCACGAGCAAAACGGCGGCGATAGTGATCGCGATCAAAGTTGAGACGAGCAACTGTTTGCTGCTCGGCAATTCGGAGCGATTCGGTAGTTCGGTGTTATACATAATTCCCCCTTAGCTGACAAAATATCCGGTCAATTGATAGCCGATCAGAATGAAACCGGCTGCCATCATTAAAACGTTCGCGGTGTAGGCGTGTTTGAAAAAGCTATCGGTTCGTCGCCAATAGCTCATTACGATCAGGATCGCCGCGAGAGCAAGGATTTGTCCGATCTCGACCCCAAGGTTGAATGCGAGCAAATTCGGTAGCAGCCCGTCAGGTGACATCGCGTAGTCCTGAATCTTCGTAGCCAGGCCGAATCCGTGAAACAGCCCGAAGACAAGCGTCGCAATCTTCGTATTTGGCTGAACACCGAACCAGCGTTGAAACGCGCCGATGTTATCGAGAGCCTTGTACACAACGGACAGACCGATAATCGCGTCGATCAGATAGCCGTTGATATTTGTCCCAAAATAAACCCCGAGCAGCATCGTCGTCGAATGCCCGATCGCAAACAAACTCACGTAAATGCCGATGTGTTTTAGTTTATAAAGAAAAAAGATCACGCCGAGCAGAAACAGAATGTGATCGTATCCCGTAAACATATGCTTCGCCCCAAGATAAACAAATGGCAGCAAATGAACGCCCGTGATCTCCTGTATATACCCCTTATCGCCCTCGGCCACGCCGTGAGCAAGCGCGGTCGAACCCGACAGCATGATTGCCATCAGCACCGTCAACAAATACCGGTACCGGTAGGTGTAAGTCTGAATGTGTTCAATTATCATCCGTTCTCCCTCGTATGATTCGTGATTCTCTTCATATAAATTCTAATCTTGATCGCTTAATTCGCGTTCCCTATCACTTAATTTACATTCCCCATCGCTTAACTCACGTTTCCCCTGACTTAATTCGTATTCCCCATCACATAATCTTCCTTTCTCCTCGCTTAACTTGCGTTCTTTATCGCATAAGTCGCGTGTTTCCCTGCATGATTTGCTTTTCATGCCATCAAATCCAGCTGCGGCATTAAGGCCGAAGGCTAGATAAACACTGCGTTTTCGATGTTAATCACGAAGATTATACCGTCGCCCTTTTTACCGGTATGAGAATGCTGCTTGATCGTAGCGACAACTGATTCGACCATATCGTCGTTCGCCGCGATCTCGATCCGCTTGCCCGGCATAAACAGGTCGAGCGGATCGTAGGCGGCAGAGCCGAACCGTCGCCCAAAGCCCTCTGAATCGATGACGGTCATGCCCGGAAAGCCCTCGATATTCTCAAATGCGTTGACGATCTTCTCGACCGTAAAAGGCCGCACTATCGCGGTTATTAGCTTCATCGTTTATTCCTCCGTAAATTCTCCCTCTACATCCTTCTCGAACCACGCATACAATGTCGGCAATATTAACAGCGTGAGCAGCGTCGAAGTGATCAGCCCGCCGATCACGACTGTCGCGAGCGGACGCTGGACTTCGGCTCCGGCACTCGTTGCAAGGGCCATCGGTATAAAGCCGAGACTCGCAACCAAAGCTGTCATGAGCACCGGACGCAAACGCGTCATCGAACCTTCCTTGACTGCATCCAGCACGCTCTTTCCTTCTTCGCGAAGATGATTGATAAAGCTGACCATCACAACGCCGTTTAGGACCGCCACGCCGAACAGGGCGATAAACCCTACACCCGCCGAGATCGAGAAGGGCATTCCGCGTACAGCAAGAGCGACAACACCGCCAACGATCGCGAATGGAATTCCCGTGTAAATTATTAAGGCTTGCTTCGCCGAACCGAAGGTCGAGAAAAGCATCACAAAGATCAGGAACAATGCAATCGGAACGACTATCAAAAGACGTGAGGTCGCACGTTCGAGATTCTCAAAGCCGCCGCCCCATGTCAGGTAATATCCTGGCGGAAGTTGAACATCTTTTTCGAGCTTTTGTTTTGCCTCAGCCACGAAACTTGCTACATCGCGTTCGCGAACGTTTGTCGAGACGACAATTCGGCGGCGCGTATCGTCGCGCGAAATTTGAGCAGCACCTTCGACCAATGAAACATCGGCGACCTGAGTGATCGGCACGAGCGCTCCGTTGGGAGCCGTGATGACCAGATTCTTCACCGATTCGATAGATTGGCTGGCACTCTCGTTTAGACGTATAACAATGTCGAAACGCTTTTCACCCTCGAAAACTTCACCCGCTTTCTTACCGGCAAAGATTGATTCGACCAGATCATTAACGTCCTCGACATTTAGACCGTAACGGGCAATCGCCGCACGGTCGGGTTTGACCTGCAATTGCGGTAATCCGGTCGTAACTTCGGCCCTTGTTTCAACCGCACCCTGAATCTTGCTAAGAACCCGCTCGATCTCAGCTCCTTTCGAGGCCAGCAGATCAAGATCGTCACCAAAAAGTTTAACCGCGACATCGCCACGCGTTCCGGCGATCAGTTCGTTAACTCTCATCTCAATTGGCTGCATAAAGCCAAATGACGCCGCACTCGGAACGTCCGCCTCGACTTTTTTGGACATCGCTTCGATCAATTCTTCTTTAGTGCGCCCGGTTCCCCATTCGTAAGGTTGTTTGAGCATGACGAAAACGTCGCATTGATTCAGGCTCATCGAATCGTTTGCGACTGCGGGAGCGCCACATTTACAGACAATCTGTTTAACTTCGGGAAATGTAAGAAGCGATTTTTCAACCTCGGTTGTCGTAGCCGTCGATTGTGAAAGAGAAACGCTGGGCAGAAGTATGGCTTCGATCAGAATGTCGCCCTCATCGAGACGCGGGATAAATTCACCGCCGAGATAAGGAAAGATCACTCCCGAAACAACAACTAATATTACTGCGATAGCCAAGACCTGCGGACGAAACTTCATTACAAAAGCCAGCGACGGTTTGTAGATCATTTTCGACCAGCGAATCAGAGGACTTTCCTTTTCAGAAACTTTGCCCTTGAGTATCAACGCAAGCATCGCCGGAACATATGTCAGAGACAGGATCAATGAGCCAAGCAATGCAAAGATTACTGTCAAAGCCATCGGCACGAACATCTTGCCCTCGATACCGCGAAGACTGAGAATAGGCAAATAAACGATTGCAATGATGGCAACCGCAAACACCACTGGACGAGCCACTTCCATACAGGCTTCTAAAATGGTGCGTTCGGGCGGTTCGCGAGACCGTTCGTGTTGCGCTTCGGCTCGACGGCGAACGGCGTTTTCGACCATTACAACCGCCCCGTCAACGATCAAACCAAAATCCAATGCCCCCAGGCTCATCAGATTTCCCGATACATCGAATATACGCATCAAGATCGCCGCAAAAAGCATCGAGAGCGGAATTATCGTTGCCACGAGTAACGCACCACGCCAGTTGCCGAGGAGCAAAAGTAAGACAAATATGACAAGAGCCGCACCTTCAAGAAGGTTGGTTTCGACCGTCGCAATAGCTCGCTTAACAAGAGATGTCCGGTCGTAGAAAGGTTCAATGGTTACGCCGGTTGGAAGTGTTTTTTTGATCTCGCCAATTCGTTCAGCGACCCGCCCGGCGACAGTTCGCGAATTCTCACCCTTGAGCATGATAGCCATTCCGGTCACTATCTCGCCTTCACCGCCAGCCGTGGCCGCACCCTGCCTAATGCCTTTTCCCTCGACAATTTCGCCGAGATCCTTAACGTAAATAGGAACGCCCTCCGCACCAGTTTTAACGACAATATTCGCAAGATCGTCCATTTTTTCGACCAGACCGACTCCGCGCAAAAGGTATTGTTCCGAACCTTTCTCGATATATCCGCCGCCTACCGTTGAATTATTCCGGGTAACGGCTTCATAGACATCTCGTAAACTCACACGGTAAGACTGCAATTTCTCGGGAACTAGCCGGACTTCGTATTGTTTACCAAAGCCGCCGTGAGAATTGACCTCGGTCACGCCCGGAACCCCCATCAACTGGCGGCGAATGTTCCAATCGTGAATCGTCCTTAGATCGGTTGCAGAATAGTTGCTACCCTTTTCCGCCTTTACTTCGTACTGATATATCTCACCTAGACCCGTTGCAATCGGACCCATTTCAGGCGAACCGATACCGGGCGGTATGTTTTCTCTTGCCTGTGACAAGCGTTCCTGAATAAGCTGGCGGGCGAAATAAATGTCTGTTGATTCCTCAAAGACTATGGTGATATTAGAGATGCCGAACTTCGACACTGATCTAATTTCCTCGACGTTTGGCAAGCCGCTCATGGCGACTTCAATAGGAAACGTTATTTGACGCTCGATCTCCAAGGGAGCAAGCGAAGGAGCACCCGTCAGTATCTGAACCTGAACGTTGGTTACGTCCGGCACGGCATCAATAGGCAGATTCAACAGGCTGTAGATGCCGCCCGCCGCCATTATTGCGACCAACAATAGGACAACGAGTTTTTGGGCTATCGAAAAGCGAATAATTGCATTTATCATGGTTGGTTTATTCTTCCTCAGATCCTTTTTCAAGTTGGGTCTTGAGAGTAAAGCTGCCTTTTGTGGCAACTTTTTCTCCTAGACGCAAGCCGCTCACGATCCTTGTATAACCCTCCGCTTCGCCGCCGGCCTCAATCTCCCTCACCTCAAAAACTCCCGCTTCACCTTCTTTTGGGATAAAAACCATTGCTTTATCACCGGTTCTCTGTACTGCGGCTGTCGGCACAACAAGTTCTTCTCCCGTCTCCGAACTCGTGCCGGTTTGAAAACCTACTTCGGTGAACATTCCGGCGCGAAGTTTGCCGGAGCTATTAGGAACCTCAAGACGCACAAGAGCAGTTCTGGTCGTCTCATCCAAAGCCGGAGCGATGTAACTGATACGAGCGTCGATTACTCCGATGGACGGCGAACTTATCTCGGCAATCGAGCCAATAGACAGTCGGCGAACATTTGCCTCCGGCACATTGGCGATGACGTAAACAGTTGAGAGATTTGAAATGGCGAAAATTGGCATTGTTGCCTCTACGCCTGCTCCCGCATTGAATTTTCTTTCCGTAACAACGCCGGACAGCGGGGATCGCAGAGCGACGAGCGACGTATTTTTAGAGTGATCGTCGGGCTGATTGCGGTTATAAGGCACCCCAAGAGCCCGCATTTCATCCTCGATATGCGTCACGTCAACAAATGAAGTTTCAACCTCTGCCTCTGCTTCCTGAATCTCTTTATTTAGGCTGATATTGCTTTGGAAATCGAATTCGGCCTTAGCCGTCTTATAGTTCATTTCGGCGGTAATTAAGTCTTTGCCAGCACCAGCCCCAAGTTCGATCAGGCGCTTCGTTCGTTTCAAAGTCGAATCCGCCATGTCGAGTTTGGCTTTCGCCTGTATAACCGCGACGCGGTTTTCGGCCTTTTGAACCCGAACGAGATTTCTTTGCGACAATTCGTAACGCGTTCGGGCTTCGTGCATTTTTCCGTGCAGTTGTGCCACCTGTGGACTTGAGATCATAGCGAGCACAGCACCCTGATTCACATAGTCGCCTACGCCGTAAAAGACTCTCTCGATTCTTCCACCGACTAACGGCGTCGCCATCTCCGTCTTTTCAGGATTTAGCTCAACCGATCCCGTTACAAATAGTTTTGCAATCGCTGGTCTTTGGGTAACCGATTCGATAACGATTCCGGCAGCAGCCAATGCCTCCGGCTCCAGCTTTACCTCACGCCCGATTTCACTTTTTGAGCTTTCCTCTGTTTTAGACGTTTCATTTTCCGCAGTGCTCGCAGACCGTTTGCTCACGATCCAAATGAGTCCAACAATGGCAATAATTCCAACGATAACCGCTGTCAAAATCCAAGCAAACATTTTCTGTGAGCTGGATGCCCGGTTTTCATCAATTTCGGTATCGAACTCATCGATATCTATGCCCGTCTGTTCGTTTTCGGTTTCTTCAACAATATTCTGTTCTGACATATAAATTCTTTGTTTTCCAATGTGATACCCAGCGCAATAAATAGATCGGCCTGACTGCGATAACGCTCAGTCAATGTTTCGGTCAAATCGCGGTTTGCATCGAGCAATTTTCGCTGTTCGGTGATTAGGTCGGTAATCTTAAGTTCGCCAAGCTCATATACTCTTCGAATCGTTTCGATGTTTTCGCGTGAACGCGGTAAGACGGCAGTTTCAAGAATGGACAAGGCATTTTTAGCCGCTTCGATTCTCTGAAAAGCAACTACGACCTCGTTCCGAACCACTTGTTCGGCGAATGCCCTGCGTTCCTGAGCCTGCCTTATCGCTATTGCCGCCTCTGCCTTAGCTCCTTGATTCTTGTTAAATACCGGAAGTCCGATAGAAACCCCGAAGGTCAGACTACGGTTAGTTTGCTGTGGGAACGAGCCAAGCGGCAGATCGATAGTTGAGCGTCCTTCCGTGTAACGTGTAAATGGCGTAAAAGTCGGTTTGCTCTGAGAGCGGATCAGCCGAAGGCCAGCATTTGCAAGTTGCTCGTCGAGTTCGGCGAGGCGGATTTCCGGTCTGTTCTTAATTCCGACCGCAATGCTTGTTTCGAGCGTGGCGGGTAGTAAGGGAACAGTTGCCGATGAGATTTCCTCTCTTAGTTTCAGGGATTCTTCATACGGCACACCAGCGTAAAACTTTAGCTTAGAGATGGCAGCCTTAAGTTTTCCTTCGCCTAGTTCGCGACGCGCCCGAAGCCGATCCACTTCAGTCATTAATAAGTTGAGTTCAAGTGGCGGACTTTCCCCTTCGTTGACGCGAATTTGCACGAACCGAACCGTTTGCATATCCAGTTCGAGAAGTTCTTCTAATATCTGCACCTCACGCAAAGCCGCAAGAGCTTCGGCATACGTAACAAATATCTGACTAGCCAAACCCCGCTGCCGAGTGATGACTTCCGCTTCTTTCAGGATAATGTCGGCGTTTGCCAGATCGATCCGGCGGCTCCGCTGCCCGTACAATTCAAGAGGAATGGAAATTCCAGCCTTAAACTCGCTATCTCCCGCCGAACCAGCCAAACGACCAGAAGTCTGTTCGACCTCAAGCGTTGGATTCGGCCTTAGCCCTGCCTGCGTAAGACGCTCCCTCGCCTTTTCAACATCAAGCAGGGCAATCTTAATGTCGCCGTTGGTTTCAAAAGCCCTTTTAACGATCTCCGCGAGCATCATCCCGTCGGTCTGGCTGTAGTAGATGGCAACAACCGAGGCGACAAGTGGCCGCGTTTTTACGCCTGTCGCTTTGTCCGGCAAGACCGCCGGGGCATTGGTCGCAATAGTATCCGCCTGGGCAAAACCTAGATTTGCCAAAACAGTTACTGCGAGCAGAAACGCGCAAATCGCGCGGTTCCTCATGAAAACACTCATAACCTAATCCTTTTTATTCGAAACCTTGATAGCAGAGATTGCCCCCTTAAACGCGAACTATTGTTCACGTGATGGGCGCACTTCATTTCTATAAATGAATTAGGCGGTTCTTGGCGGTCGGAAGAGATAAGATATGGCGGAGTTAGAGTGCAGTTCTTCGTAGAAAATGGTCGGTTGTGCGTTCACCACTTTCACAGCCGACGCTTGCCCGAAACTATAGTAAGCGACGCCAGCTTGTTGCCAGCAAAAACTCTGATGCTGATGATCGTAATCGGGGTGGTCAGGAGTTTGCTGACAGTCGGACTGGCCAACGCTGCACGGGGTATCACTTGACGGGGCATCTTGGCGCCCAATATCGGACATGTGGTGATCGGGAGGAATCCCTAGGGCCTCATTGCCGCTATAAACCTGCAGAACACTTACATCAGCCAGCGCTTAAATTACAAACAAAAACGCAACAAGACTTGTGATCCTGTTCTTTAATTTTATTTGAGATTTCGATCGGCCTAACATAAAATAAGCCTCAACGTTACAATTCCATTCACACAAAGTCAAATGAAATTCGGACACATATCTAAATGGACCTAGTTTTTGTCGCCGGGGCAAACATTAGACTGAAGATTGTTCCGGTTGCGTCACTCTGAACGGTTAACGCCGCGCCGTGCTGTGCAGAGATTTTGTACGCAATCGATAGCCCAAGTCCTACACCCTTTTATTTTGTTGTAAAAAAAGGGTCAAAGATCTTCGAAATGTTCTGGACTTCAATCCCAGGCCCGGAATCGCATATTTCTACCACAAATTGCCGATAAGCGTTGCGTTTACTGCGTCGCGGAAGCACTTTTCCACGGTCGACAATAGGATCGGGTCTGATTTCCTGTTTGAACACAGTCAGTTGTGTCTGCTTTCGGACAGGTGGAGATTGATTGGTTTAGAAAATACACTATGTAGACGTGAAACCACGCACCGTCATTGGGAGAGAATTCACGTAGAAAGATCGGTTATGGAAGTTACGGTTGATTGGACGCAAATCGACGACGAGTGTGCAGAACGCTGGGACCTAACACGATGTTTGTATATGTATTCGTCCGCTCGAAATCAACTCTTGTACATCGGACAAGTTATTCCCTGCTCGCGACGAGCAGAATTGCGATCAGCGGCTCAGCGAAAAGCCATAGAAACTGTGCGATACAGGACCTTTTTTTGATTTGATCGGATCGTAAAATCCGTACTGCTTTTAGGCGCTGAAGTGCTTCTTCTCCGGCGAGGCCGGCCGAACCGTCAGTCGGCAAGACACCTTTATTTTTCTAGATCCGCGGCTCCAAAACACCAGCTCACTACAATTTTCCCTTGATCTCGTCCCCGGGATTTCTCACAACTTCAACCGAACAACCGGCACGGTTCGCAATCGCTAAAGCGTTACAACCGAGAGAATACATTTTCGGCAGACTCGTGCCCGATATCGCTCCGACGAAAACCGCATCGGCATTCCATGTTTTTGCTTCCCGGGGCAAGACCATACGAGGATTCCCGGAATAGGAATGTACGGCAGCCGAAAGCCCAGAATCGAGTAGTAGCTGCAAAGCCCTCACCGCGAGCATTCGAACCCAGTTTTCTTCACCCTCCATCGTTCCCTCGCACATACCGGGAATAGGATCAAAGGCTCGGCCGGGTTTCAATAAGGTAAACGGGTCGGTAATAATGACAAGTCGAATTTCAGGTTTTGTCCTCCACGAACGGGATGCAACCACTTTAATCGCTGCCATAGAACCGGGAGAGCCATCAAAGGCCACTATAATTCTTGATCGAGGGTTCAGTTCTTGATGTTTGAGGCGTGCTATCCGTACCCCACATTTTGCCTCGGACAAAACCGTAAGTGCCGTGCTTCCCAGCCCTGTCTCCGAGTCCGATGAGAGTCCTCTCTCGCCGATCACAATTATGTGCGGAAGAAACCCCTCGGCCCTCGACAAAATCTGGCGAGCGGGCGAACCCGAAACGACCTCGACTTCAATACTCCAGTCAGGAAAATATCTGAGTAATTCCTCACGGGCATCACAGGCAATCGTGTTCGTCTCGGCGAGATTTCGCTCAACCTGTTCACCGTGCTTTTGGAAATACTCAGCCATCTCCCTCTCCATTGGGAGGTTCGGGGATGGGTTAATGGGTGGCAGCCAAGTTTCACATACCGAAATAATAACTACCTGCGCTTTTATCGGGAGGCCACTAGACCGAAGTTCGCTGAGCGCTCCGTGTGCGTATCCCGACCCATCGTATCCAATTAGCAGTTTTGTAGTTCCGGTGCCAGTTTTTAGCATTTCTCCAACCGTCACGTCCTAGGCTTTCGAGTTTCTCGAAGTGATCAATCGCACCGTATCACGGGCGATCAGTAATTCTTCGTTGGTCGGAATGACAACGACCCGAATACGAGATCCGTCTGTACTGATAGTTCCTTCGAGTCCGCCAAATGTCGATTCATTAGAGTTTTGGTCTAGCTCCACTCCAAACCATGTTAAGTTTTCACAAATCAACCGCCGCACTTCCGGCGAATTTTCGCCAATTCCCCCGGTGAAAATTATAGCGTCTGAACCGTTCATGGCCGCCAAGTAGGAGCCGATGTATTTGCTTGCACGATAACAGAATAGTTCTATCGCAAGGCGAGATCGTCGGTCTCCGTTCTCTTTCGCCTCGGCGAGCAATTCGCGCATGTCGTTTGTTAGGCCGGATACGCCCAACAAACCTGATTGCTTATTGATAAGTGATTCAATCTCCAACGCTGATAGGCCCTCCTTGGCAGCAATAAAATCTATGATCGCCGGATCAAAATCGCCTGCTCGGGTTCCCATAACCAGGCCTTCTAAAGGTGTCATTCCCATCGAAGTGTCTAGCGAATTGCCGCCCTTTATCGCAGTTGCGGAGCAACCGTTACCCAGATGGAGCGAAATCACGTTAACCTGCTCTCGCGAAATATTTAGCAAGGTACGGTAACGGTAAGAGACGTATCGATTTGAGGTGCCGTGAAACCCGTATCGACGAATCTTATGCCGCCGATAAAGCTGATAGGGCAAGGCGTAAAGGAATGATCTTTCCGGCAGGGTCTGGTGGAAGGCAGTGTCAAAGACGGCGACCTGCGTCATTCCCTTGCCGAAGATCTCACGAGCTGCGAGGATCCCGCTGATGTTGGCCGGGTTATGAAGGGGAGCAAGCTCTATGCAGTCCTCAATACCGCGGAGAATTTCATCAGTTATAATCACCGACTCAGTAAAGCGTTCCCCGCCGTGGACGACCCGATGACCTACTGCCTGAATGTCGGCGAGACCATTCATTCCGTCTATACCGGAATGTTCCGAAACCATCCAGCGAACGATCGTCTCAACCGCCGATCTCATATCCCTTATCGGAGCTGCTGAGCGTTGCGATATCTTCCCTTCGGCGGTTAGTGTAATGAGGGCCGCACCACCGATCCGCTCGATTGTGCCGTGAGCCAGCCTCTTGTCGTCGTTATGCTCAATGCGTTCGAGGTCAGTAGCGATCAATTGAAATTTAAGCGACGAACTGCCGCAATTTAAAACAAGTATATTCATCTTTCTAATCGTTCGGCATCTTCAGTGTCTGCCTCTATAGGCAATTCCTATCAGGCCTTAAATAAGATCAGCGGCTAATTTATGGAACAACAAAAGGCCTGACAATCTTAGTCAGGCGATCTGCGTCGATCAATTAACTTGACGATCTCCACAATAGCGATCGGAGCAAATACGGCAATAAGAATAACCCCTAGATCGGTTGCCGTTGGTCTTACAGTGTCAAGCACTCGCGCAAGTGGCTCGAAGTAGATCGCGAGCATCTGCAAAACAACCACGACACCGGTCGCAACAAAAATATACGGATTTCGGAAAAGTCCGTTGAACGCAGACTGGGTACGCGAACGGCAATTATAGAGATGTCCGAGCTGTGATCCAACGACCGCAAGGAGAGTAACCGTTCGAGTGTGTGCTCCGTCGCCGTAAGTCTCCAAAGCCCAAAAATACACCGCCAGCGTAATGATGGCTAGCATCGCGCCCTGCCAGGCGATCAAGATTAAAAAAGGCTTGGATAGTAAGTTTTCACTTGCGGACAAAGGGCCGCGGGTCATCGTGTTAGGCGATGGCGGCTCGACGGCCAGCGCAAGGGCGGGAAAAATATCTGTCACGAGATTTATCCAAAGGATCTGCAACGGAAACAGCGGCAAGGGAAACCCGGCAGCGATGGGTACGAAGATCACAAGAATTTCCCCAAGGTTGTGAGAAAACATCATGTGAACGAATTTTGTGATATTGGCATAGATGGAACGTCCGCTCTCTACGGCTTTAACGATCGTTAGGAAATTATCGTCAGTCAGGACAATATCGGCGGCGTCCTTCGCAACTTCTGTTCCCCGCATTCCCATCGCAATTCCGATATCGGCTCGTTTTAATGCCGGCGCATCATTTACGCCGTCGCCCGTCACTGCGACGATTTCCCCGGCTTTCTGTAAAGCCTCAACTATCCGCAGCTTGTCTTCAGGAGTGACGCGGGCAAAGACTCGAGCTTCACGCGCCATCTGAGCGATCTTTTCGCTGTCGGAAGCAACTAGATCGTCAGAATGGAGTGCGACGAGATCGGAACCTTCGTTCAAATTAAGCTCACGAGCAACGGCTCGGGCTGTATTTAACTGGTCTCCGGTCAGCATGACCACGCGGATCCCGGCTTGTTGGGCCTTTCGGACCGCTTCGACAACGCCTTCTCGCAAAGGATCGATCATTCCCGCAAAACCTAAAAAAGTATATCCTTTGGTCGTCACCTCATTTATCTTTGACTCGTCATTCGAACTGAAATCAACTTCGCCGTTCAAGGGCTTTTCCGCAAAAGCCAGAACGCGCAGCTCCCGGCTTGCCATGGATTCGTTGATCTCTAAAAATGTGCGCCGTTTTTCATCATCGAGATCGTTGGTATTCCCATTTTGGGATATATAGCTGCTGCAAGCATCGAGCAAAACGCCGGGAGCTCCCTTCATCGAGGCAAATTGTCTTCCGTCTTGAGCTTGGGAAACAACTACCATTCTTTTCGTGGTGGCGTCGAACGGATGTTCGTATAGATTTTTATAGGTCGCTCGTTCTGTCTGGACGTCTGATCCAAGACTATCCGCTGCAACAAGCAAAGCGGTTTCGGTGGGGTCGCCGATCATTTGTTTTCCATCGGCATTTTTCGGGTTGAATGTGGCCTCATTACACAAAATACTGACGCGTAGAAGCCTACCAAGATTTGTATCCAGCAAACTTGTCCCGTCATTTGCGGAAAGTTGGATAACCTGCCCGTTCGCTAGTTGGAATTCCTGAACCGTCATCCGGTTTTCGGTCAGAGTTCCAGTTTTGTCCGAACATATGACCGTGGTACTTCCAAGCGTCTCGACCGCTGAGAGTTTACGGACGATCGCGTTGTGCCGGGCCATTCGCAAGACGCCAAGAGCGAGAATGAGGGTGGTTACAGCGGGAAGCCCCTCAGGAACGGCCGCGACCGCCAAGCTGACGGAAACCTTGAGCATCAACCACCAGTCACTTCCACGCAACACGCCGGCCAGCATCACGATAGCTGCGACGCCCAAAACGACATAAACTAGCTTTGTTCCTAACTCCTGCAGCTTTCGCTCAAGCGGCGTTTGTTCGGATCTTGTCTGATTGATCAATTGGCCAATACGGCCGATCTCGGTTTTTGTTCCAGTAGCTGTCACGACCGCGACCGCACGGCCGCGAACAATGTTCGTTCCGAGATAAAGCATCGAACTCCGTTCGGCAAGGGGAGCGGAAATTTTGACGGGGATATTATTTTTTTCACTTGGAACGCTTTCTCCCGTCAGCGTGGATTCGTCGGCTTGTAGATTCACCGATTCGATCAGGAGAGAATCCGCCGGGACGCGGTCACCTGCCGTCAGAATAATGATGTCCCCGGACACGAGCTCGGAAGCGTCGATCACGTGTTCGCTTCCATTTCGACGCACGCGGGCCATAGTATGTGTCGCCTTTCGCAAAGCGTCAAGAGCACGTACAGCCCTCCATTCGATCGCAAAACCTATCAGCGCGTTGAGGATCAGGACTACCAGGATCGCAATCGCTTCGATCCGACTGTCTGTGAGCCAGGCGACGATCGCGGCAAACGCCAGGAGCCAAACCACAATGCTGCTAAACTGGCTGAGCAGAATCCGCCAAGGGCTGATTCCGACAGCGGTTTCCATGGTGTTTGTCCCGTCAGTATTGAGCCGTGCTTCAGCCACTTTGCTCGATAAACCTTGCGAGACATCTACATCTAACACACCTGTGATCTGAGTTGAAGTATAAGCATAGGGCACGAGTAAGTAGTCGTCCCGCGACTTTACATTTTTCACCGATGTTTCGGTCGCATTCTCAGACGGGTTCATTTAAAAACTCCATTTCCAATCGCGCACTTCCGGCATGTCGTCGCCATACTCGTTGATGTATTCGCGATGCCGTGAAAGCAGGTCTTGCATTCTTTGTTTGACCTTCACACCTTCGCGTTCAAGCTGAGGTAAGCGATCGACAACGTCCAGTACCAAATGAAATCGGTCGAGGTCGTTTAGTACGACCATATCGAACGGCGTTGTCGTCGAGCCTTCTTCCTTGTAGCCGCGCACGTGGATATTGGAATGGTTCGTACGGCGATAGGTTAATCGATGAATAAGTGTGGGATAGCCGTGAAAAGCGAAAATTATCGGTTTATCAACAGTAAAAATCGCGTCAAATTCTTTATCCGAAAGCCCGTGCGGATGCTCTCTTTCGGGCTGCAGTTTCATCAGATTAACTACATTAACGACCCGTATCTTAAGGTCGACAAAATATTGACGGAGAATATCTACGGCTGCCAATGCTTCAAGCGTAGGTACGTCTCCGGCACAAGCCATCACAACATCCGGTTCATCGTTGCCGTTAGTGCTGGCCCATTCCCAAATGCCGATGCCAGTAGCGCAATGCTTAACGGCTGCTTCTATATCCAGGTATTGGAGCGAAGGTTGCTTTCCGGCGACGATCACATTGACGTAATTACGGCTTCGCAAACAGTGGTCGGTCACCGAAAGAAGCGTATTGGCGTCGGGCGGCAGGTAAACGCGAACGACCTCGGCCTTTTTATTGATGACATGGTCGAGAAAACCCGGATCCTGATGCGAAAATCCATTGTGGTCCTGCCGCCAAACATGCGAAGTAAGTAGATAATTGAGCGAGGCTATCGGCCGCCGCCAGGGAATTTGTCGTGTAACCTTCAACCACTTCGCGTGCTGATTGAACATTGAATCAATAATGTGGATGAACGCTTCATAACAAGAAAAAACGCCGTGCCGTCCGGTAAGCAAATAACCCTCGAGCCAGCCCTGACACAAGTGTTCGCTCAGCACCTCCATAACGCGGCCATCGGGCGAAAGATGATCGTCCGTGATCAGGATGGGCTCGACGGAGACTCGATCTGTGGCGTCAAAAATATCTCCAAGGCGATTCGATGCGGTTTCGTCTGGCCCCATCACGCGGAAGTTGCTCGCGTCCTTGTTGGCATTCATCACATCACGCAAAAATTTACCCATCGCGCGAGTTGCCTCGGCTTTGACCGTTCCAGGTTTAGGGACGTCAACGCCATATTCTCTAAAATCCGGTACCACTAGATCCTTGAGCAACTGGCCGCCATTCGCATGCGGATTAGCCCCCATTCGCCGGTCTTTCTTCGGCGCGAGTTCGGCCAGTTCGGCGACCAACGTTCCGTTCGCATCAAAAAGCTCGTCCGGCTTGTAGCTCAGCATCCACTCTTCGAGCATCTTTAAATGTTCTGGCTTGGTCGCGAGTTCAGACAACGGTACTTGATGCGAACGAAAT
>JBBQTV010000052.1:0-18776 GCA_038212935.1 Pyrinomonadales bacterium
TGAAGAAATGTTTAACGAAGTTTCCAAGATGATCGTCGACAAACTGCCTGAACCGGACGGCGGAGGCGAGAATTCGGACGTTTTTGATTCTATCGAAAGCGGAATAGTGGTCGCCGCCCTGAAACGGACCAATGGGAACAAGCAGGCTGCCGCGAACTTGCTCGGGTTGTACCGACCGAGACTCTACGGGATGATAAAGCGGCATAAACTAGAAGATCGTATTTAATGTTTCTTTTGAACTAAAAACGGCCCCGAGTCCAGACTGGAGTCGGGGCCGTTTTTTATAGGTTTGATTTAACTAATTATTCTGTGATGCGCTTGGAACCTTTACCTCAACATCTATGTCTTTCTTTTGATTACCCGAAAGCAGGCCACCGTAATATACGGCGCCCGCGATAATTGCGACAATGATGATCATTGCCACTGCCCAGATAAGGTTACTTCCAGTGCTGTTTTCTTCTGCCATTTTATTTTCTCTCCAAAGAATCAGAATTTAATACTTCGGATTGGTATAAAGCAATTTTAATGCCGTACAGGTTCTCTGAAAGATCTGCGATCAAATACTTTATATAAGGGTGTTTCAACAGGAAGATGGCATTGCCGGCGCTTCAGTACAAAACGCGCTGTCCGATTTCGATGCATTATCCCTCGCTTCAAATTACAAGTAGCCGATGCTTACGAGATCTGCTGCGAAAAAGTGCGTAGATTTCGGAATCAGGCGACCAGCTTACGTCAGGCACGTTGTTTGCTTCGTAGACCGGAGACCTACGTTTTTCAATATTTGGCCGGAAACGGCTGGGATCCAAACAACACAAAAGAGAGGTGCTAGAAATGGTGGATGACAAATTAGCCCGTGAAGAAGCGCAGCGAGCGGCAAATTACGAGACGGCAAAGGCCGTCGCTCAGGATGAAGTGGATCACGAGATAGCCGCCGAAACACGGCGCTCAAGTGCGGCTCAATCCGAACAGGTCGAAGATATCGCTCGGGGAATGAAGCAGAAAGTGGTATCTGAGGTCGGGGAGACGGAACGAGAGGTCGGGCGTGCTCGCGTAGTTGCAAGAATATCGCAAGTAGTCGATTACGTTTTCTTCCTGATCTATGGCTTGCTCGCTATCCGCCTTCTACTAGAGCTGTTTGGAGCACGCGAAAGCGCGGGCTTCGTCAAGTTTGTCAAGTCTGCCACAGGACTTGTGTACGCACCATTCCAGGGAATTGTGCCAAGTCCGACGACTCCCGAAGGTTTTACCCTCGCACTTCCGGTGATCGTCGCGATCGTTGTCTATATGATCTTTCATCTCGCGATCAATGGATTATTACGGATGGTGGCACACAGAAAGACCGAGGTCTAGAAGACATTATTTGATAAAACGGCGATTCTGTAGTATTAATTGGGCATCAAAATTCAAAAAACTTAGGACTTTAGGAGGAGAAATATGTTCGGATTGATCGGAACCATAATTATAGGTCTAATTGTAGGTGTGATAGCACGATTCGTTTTGCCTGGGAAAGAGGCACTTCCGGACGGCGCTTTAGGTATCCTCATAACGGCCATCGTCGGTATCATCGGTGCGTTTATTGGAACTTTTATTGGCGGAGCGCTTTGGGGCGGTGAAAACTACGCTGCCGGCTGGATCATGTCCATCATCGGTGCGGTTATTCTGTTGTTGCTCCTCCGTCTCGTACTCGGAAGCAGTAAGTCTGTCTAATTCACATCGCAAGTTTAGCGTTAGCGGATCCGAACGAAATTCGGGTCTGCTCTTTTTTTTGCGGAATGCGCGGGGAATTCGCTGTTTTTTCAACAAACAGCAAAAAAGATTCCACGCTCCGTTGCGCGTGGATGAAAGGGAAGCGGTTGGGTTTTTTTGAAGAGAATTTCCGGCCGCTTCCTATTTCGTGTTCGCTGAGGCTGACGCGAGCGGATCCGGCGGGAGTTCCATTTTGATCAGCCCGTCAAACTGAACGTTAAATGCGACGCCTTTTACAGGTATCGACATTTCCGCTTCTTCCTCGCTTTCGGAGTTTGCGATGCCGACGCTCGCAAAATAGCATGATGCTCCGTGAGCCTTTGCATGGTTGACGAGTGTGTTGAATGCCTCATTGCCTTCTTCGAATCGGCCGCGTTTTGGATAAACGTCGGTGCGAACGACGAAAAACGCCAGTTCGCCGTCTTTCTTTGCGACTATCTGCGGTTCGCTTGAACGATCGGCGAGAACATCGGCTGAATCGATGATCCAATTATCCTTTTCTAGCTGCTTATAAACGATCTCTACGCCAAAGGCATGAACATCGTCCGGCGTCATCAGTTCCCTCGAATCCATGACGTTCATGTTATCGGGAATGGCCCCTGTGAGCAAATCCCGAGATGGTCGGTGCAAATGGAAAAAAAAGACTGCCGGCAGTTGTGTGCCGGCAGCCTTCTTGTTGAATAGACGGAGAAGCGATGAAGCTTCTCCGAGTCCCGTGGTATTACGGCCGTGCGGCAGTAACGATCGGTTCGTCGGTCGAGATACCGAACTGAATAGCGGATACGCCGGCCGTTGAGCCGTTGATCCACCAGACGCCGTCGCGGTATATCGCCTGATCATCGCTTCCGTCGCCGTCATAGTCGCCCGGAGCCGGAATGTCTGTCGAAATTCCAAACTGGGTGAGCTCTGTCTGGCCGTCGCTGCTGCGCAGTACGAACCATTCGCCTCCAGCCGGACGATAGACTGCCTGATCGACCTTGCCGTCACCGTCGAAGTCTCCCGGTACCGGAATGTCGCCAGCCTGTCCGAATGCGATGTTGATCGCAGGGCCGCTCGAGAGCGTTCCGACCCACGCACCGTCGGTAAAGATGATGCCGTCGGATTGTCCGTCGCCGTCATAGTCCGCCGGAACGGGTGTCGTTCCGGGATTAACAAAAATAGCGTTGCTGCCATTGCTGCTCAGGATGATGTACCAGGTTCCGTCTGACGGGCGGTAAACTCCGACGTCGGCCTTGCCGTCGCCGTCATAATCGCTCGAGACCGGAATGTCGCCCGGAAGTCCCCATGAATAACCTGAGACCGTGAACGCGGTGCTGTTCAGGATATAGAAGTCGGGGAGGTTTTCGTCGACCTCTCCGCGGAACACTGCGATGTCGGTCTTGCCGTCACCATCGTAATCCGCCGGAGCAAGAATGTCAGTTGCAATTCCCCACTTCAGACCGGCAAAGCCGTCCGTCGATTGGTTCAGGTACCAGTTGCCTTCAGTGCCGCGGAAGACCGAAATGTCCGTCCTTCCATCGCCATCAAAGTCAGCTCGGCCATCGCCTGCAGACGGACCGCTGGTCGAAGTGCCGATAAGTTTGAACGGGAAATCCAACGGAATGTCCGGAGCTGCCGCATCAGGGTTGCCGACATCAATTACGTTCTGCCAACCGGTCGCGGTGAACTGTCTCGCGTCCCAACTCGGTTCTCCGCGGATACCAGGAATTGTTGTTGGCGGAAAGAAGAGCGCTCCTAGAGCGGCATTCTGTGCGTTCCAACTGATCCAGTAAGTTCCCGCTGACAATTCCAATGCAGGTGAAACATTGATCCGTGTGTCCCATATTCGGCGATTCGTTGCCGGTGCCGTGCCCGGTGCAGGAACGGCGCTGTTGAAAATACGCCAAAGTAATGAGTCGGTAGATGTCGCAAGTCGATTTGTAGTCGGGTCGCCGAAGATAACGGTGCTGCCCGCACTTCCCGGCACGCCATTCCATATTTCCAGAGTAGCTCCGGTGATCGGACTTGTAGTTCCGGCAAAATTGGTCTGGTATGCATAGACCGCTACTTGATCGATAGTCCACGTTTCGCCCGCGGGTACGGTGAAATTATCGGCACATCGGAAAACGGTTGTAGTGGTTGCTGCGCAGCCTACACCGGCAAGGGTGTTCGCATACGTTGTGTTGCCGGTCTCATTCTGATTTTCGCTCCACTGCGTTCCGGCAGGTGCAGCAACACCGCTGTTCGATGTCGGGCCGGTTGCGAGAGGGCCGTTATCATATAGAAACGTGGATCCGGCCACCGAAATGGTATTAGAAGCATTTGCTTCAGAAACTGCTGGGTAAAAGGCAATGGCCGCTAAGACCAATATAGCAAGAGAAAAAAATGTAAGCCACCGGCGTTGAGAGTGGTGTGAGAACTGTGATTTCATGTTATCTCCTTGATCCTCGAAGGTTTAAGAAAAGTCCGACAGTGAACTAGACTATGCACTAGTTGAACGTTGAGGTGTGGGACCCTTCCGAATCGTGATATACTAGTTGTTTGCCGAATTAGCAAAACTGCTTTAGAAGCAGAAGTAAATTGTTGAGAACTGTTTCGCTGAGATTATAGTACATTTTTCACGTAATTGAAACTGCTATTTGTGGTTCAAAATAATGCTCGGTGACGCGTAGCTGGAAAAGGAAAATTGGAGACCTAAATTTTTAGATGAAAGAAGAACTGATCGAATTGGCGGGGGTCGTGATCGACAAACAGCCTAATGCATACTTCAAAGTGCAGATAAATGATAGCGAACATATCGTCCTGGCTACGATATCCGGCCGCATGCGGCGCAATCGCATCCGAATTCTGATGGGCGATCGCGTCGATGTTGAACTTTCGCCGTACGACCTGTCAAAAGGCCGCATCACTTACCGCCACAAATAAGAACCTCGACAATAATGCGAACCGCCGGCAATTTTGCGGGCGGTTCGTGTTGCGCTCAAATTCCGGTTAAGAACTTAACTCGCCTATTCTACGCATTGCAGCCGGGATGGCCGCAATCGCATTTTAATTCGACAATGTCCTGTTCGGCCGCGGATTGGCATTGCGTGCTGCAATATCCCGAATCCTTATCGGCGGGGCAATTGCAGTTTTCGTGTTTACAAGTTTTAGTTTCTGGCATATTCGTCTCCTTTCAGATCAATTCAACCAAACGAATGGTTCGTTTAAGGCAATGGGCAGCAAACTTCGGGGGTTTTCTGATTGTAACATAGGCCCCTAAATAAACTCCAAATTTCACCGAACTCCCATTCTGCTAACCAAACGTTTTGTTCTTGGATAATTTCGTTAAGGTTCCTTGCATGGCTACGAGGATGGCTACTACGGCCGGCGAGATTACTAGCCAAAACATTGATCGGATAAAGGGTCCCGTTCGCGATCAAACGTGGCCTTTTGTATTTGCTCCCTTACGGCGGATCGCGTCGGGGATCGTCGAGGATTTGACACAAAAGCGAAGAATGGCATAAATATGCGTATGAAAATCTTTATTCTTCTTGGCTTGTTGATATTCGCGACGGCTTCTACTTTGTCAGCACAGATCTATCGGATTGCCGAGATGAATACCGATCAGATCAGCTCGCTAGATAAGCAGAAGACAGCTGTGATAATTCCGGGCGGTATTCTTGAACAGCACGGACCATATTTACCGTCATACTCTGACGGATATATGAACGAATGGTTATCGCATGAATTGGCCGAGGCGATCGTTCAGCGGCCCGGATGGTCGGTCCTGATATTTCCAACGATTCCGATCGGTCAATCGGGTGCGAACGACATTGGCCATAAGCCTGTATTTCCCGGAACCTACTCCGTCCGGGCCACCACGCTCCGCAGCGTTTTTATGGATCTGGCGAGCGAATTTGGCGAACAGGGTTTCAAGTGGATCTTTGTGATGCATGGCCATGGTTCGCCCGAGCATAACCGTATGCTTGACCAGGCTGGAGACTATTTTCGTGATACTTACAAAGGGAAGATGGTCAGTCTACCCGGGATGCTCACCAAGCCGGGTCGTCCAATACCGAGCGTAACAGACGCCGAGCGGAGAGAAGACGGCGTCTTTCAGGTCCACGCCGGAATGTCTGAGACCAGCCGGATCCTTTTCCTGCGGAACGACCTTGTACCGCTTTCTTTCCTGAAGGCGAAACCGCTCCCTGCCAATAATATGTCGGAGGCAGTCGAACTCGGCAAGGCAACTGATTGGCCGGGTTATATAGGCTCGCCGCGGCTAGCCAATGCAAGCTACGGCGCCCGAGTGATGCGGTTTTCGGCTGACGAGTTGAACGCATTGGCACTGTCGATCCTCGATGGCCTTGACGAGCGTTCGATCCCGAGGATCTCGGTCCTTGCCTATCAGGACAACGCAACGGTCGATCTGCTTTCGAAGAACGCGGAGCATTGGGCGGGCATTGAGCGCAAGCAAACAGAATGGATGTCAAAGAATAAAATTCGGCCATGACAATAGAATTCGAAATGCTGGCCAATGACCCGGATGTTCAATCCGAACGAGGTCCGGGTGGGACGCTTATTTTTCTCGATGGCGAGCAATACTGCGTCGTCGGGCCGGAGTTTGTGAGCATGGAAGAGAGCAACTGTTACGCATTCGGGGCGACTAAAGAGCAAGCAATCGCAAACTTCGCGGCCAAAGTCGGTTTTGATCGCCGTTAGCTATCGCGCGATCTCAAAATGTATAATCTAACGAATAGGAGTCTTTATGAAACGAATTACTTTTTCGACGATCATGGTTGCGACGCTCGTTTTGGTAGGAGCCGGCGCGGCATTTGCGTTGTCATCGCCGGTTGATGGCGAATGGAGCGGAATGTTCAACACGCCCGGCGGCGCTCGGCCATTTAGGGTCGTGCTCAAGGCCGACGGCGAGAAATTGACCGGTACGGCCAAGCGTGCAAGCGGCGACCTGCCGATCACCGGTACTATCAAAGGCGACATAGTGAACTTTAGCTACACGATCAGTTATCAGGGCAATGAGCTGACGATGTCGTTTTCGGGCAAGCTCGATGGCGATAAGATGAGCGGAACCGTACTTTTCGGCAGCACCGAAGAAGGCTGGACTGCCGAACGTGTCGTCGAAAAGAAGCCGTAACCAAATTCAAAAGAACAAGGGAGAACATATGGAACGCAAGACCGCTGACGAATATCCGCAAGAACTATTGGACCTTTTTCACGAATACCAGCACGGCGACATTGACCGGCGGGCATTCTTCAGCGGTGTAGGGAAGTTCGCTGTCGGCGGGCTGACCGTCGGGGCGATCGTTGCAAGTCTTAAGCCAAATTACGCCTGGGCACAGACGATCGACCCGCAGGACGAGTCCATAAACGTTGGCTACGAGACTGTCGCGTCGCCAAGGGGTAATGGCTCGATCAAGGGCTACCTCGCTCGGCCCGCGAAAGGCAAGAAATTCCCGGCGGTGCTCGTCATTCACGAAAATCGCGGCCTCAATCCTTATATCGAAGACGTCGCTCGCCGCTTAGGGAAGGCGGGTTACGTTGCCTTCGCACCGGACGGACTTACCTCGGTGGGCGGTTATCCGGGCGACGAACAGAAAGGTGCGGCCGCCTTTCGCGAAGTTGACGGAACCAAGATGACCGAAGATTTCGTTGCTGCCGCGATGTGGCTCAAGAAGCGTTCTGACAGCCGGGGTAAACTCGGAGCGGTCGGTTTCTGCTTCGGTGGCGGAATGGTCAATCAGCTTGCCGTACGGCTCGGCAAAGACCTGAACGCCGGCGTCGCCTACTATGGCCGCCAGGCAGGGGTCGCCGATGTCCCTAAGATCTCAGCCCCGCTCCAGTTTCACTACGCCGGCAATGACACCCGCATAAACGAAGGCATCAAAGCCTACGAAGATGCCCTCAAGGCGAACAAAAAGAAGTTCGAATCTTATATGTACGAGGGCAAGCAGCACGGCTTTCACAACGACACCACCCCGCGTTACGACGACGAAGCGGCCAAACTAGCTTGGCAGCGAACGCTCGACTTCTTCAAGAAGCATCTAAAATAAAAGACGGAAAAACAAGGAAAAAAGGGGCGTTGATTCGCCCCTTTGCTATTACGAGCAGTGTTCTCGATCTATAGATCAAGCGGCAATTCGTCCCCTCATGTCCCGGTCAAACATCCGATAAAGACCGGTAGCATGGTCCGCTTTAATAGATCATCGGCAGCGGGTCTTGATCTCTGTCGCATAAGGGAACATCGTGTATACAGCTTCATCGAGCGCGGCATCGGCTTTTTTTCCGAGAGCACAGCTTGCGGCGGCCCGAGCCAAGTATGCATCCGGAAGTGAAGGGTCGTCCTCAGGTAAACGGTCGATGGCGATGTCGGCTGCCTCAAAGGCGTCGGCGTAACGCTTCATAGCGTGAAGGGCCCTGCTCCGATAGATCTGAACATAGATGATCTTCGGCGCGACCACGAGCGAGCGGTCAAAATCAGCGAGTGCCAGCTGTGGTTTGCCAAGCTCTAACCAGATCTGGCCACGTTCGGCGAGGAACTCCACCTTGTCGGGGAAATACGCCATGGCCGCAGTGAACTTCGCGATAGCAAGTCCGAACTGACCGGAAGACGTATCATTCTTAGCATCGTCGTAAAGGCCATTGTAGAAATAATACTTATTTGCCTCGGCGTCGCTGCTGGGGATGAATGACGACGCTCGACCGCCAAGACCGTACACTCCGGCAAGTGTCGCATCTTGATTGAGCGAAACGTTTGTATCCGGCGACGCTTTGAGGAGATGAACGCCCCGTTCCAGGTCATCAATCGCTTTGTCGTAGCTGCCCTGTTCGATGTGCATGTTTGCGCGCAGAGCGTATGCTTCGGGGGTGCCGCAGATAGCGATCGATCGGTTGAGATCAGGCAGGGCAGTGATGAGTTTGCGAAGCTGAATATTGAACTTTGCCCGCGCAGTGAGATACTCCGGACGCTTTGGGTCGGCAGCGATCGCCTTGGTCATAGACGCGATCGCTTCGGCATTCTTGCCTTCTTGGTAAAGCTCCTGGGCCCGTGTGTAATGGGTGGAAACGCCGGACTTTGGGGTGAATGCCTTCGCACGGGCGAGGTAGGTTTCAGGTACGGCGTTTTCGCGGCCAAGGGCTATCACTCGAGCGTAATCGGCGATTGCTCCTTCGGTGTTACCTAACTGCTCGTACGTTTCTGCCCGAAAGATGTGGGCGTTCAAATAACTGCAATTCAATTCTATTGATCTCGTGAATTCCGCAAGGGCTGTTTTGTAGTCGGCTTTCGCAAATGCCAGTTGCCCCCGTAGCTGGTGGCCAGCAGCCGGTTCTTCCATTAGCGGTATTGCCTTGGTTGCATCCGCCCAAGCCCCGTTGTAGTCTTTTTGACCCCAACGAGCTTCGCCGCGTAGGAAATATGCACGGCCGAGTTCGCATTTAAGGTCGATAGCCTTAGTCAGTTCCGTTATAGCCTCATCCCATCGTCCAGCAAATCGGTGATTGGCGCCCACATAAAACGCGTCGCATTTGTCGCCCTGAGCATTGACGAAGATCGCCCCGGTTGTGAGGAGAATAATGTAAACAAAAATCCGCAAATTCATATTTCTAATTGTGAAAAATTGAGCCTGGTTTACGTGAGTGGGTGGTGATGGAATTATACGACAGGCCATTCTGAGTCTCAAGATCTGCAGGCAGCAGAAATAAATTAATCATCAGTAAAGATAGTTTTTCTGCACCGCGAACGCATTCATTATTGGCAGCGGATAGCGGCCGAATAAATTCTTGAGGAGATCGAAATGAAAAACATGTTTACAGCAGTTATCTTGAGTGTGGTTTTAGTTGGCGTATCGTACGCGCAGGCTCCGATGACTAAGAAGGCGAGAGTCAATCTTGTCGTCACCGAATTCAGGGTAGGAGAAAAGGCTACGACGATGACAGCGGAGGCGAAGCGGCATTTTCAGGCAAGCATCGCGTTCAATCTGGAGCAGACAAAGCGGTTTAAAGTCGTCGATATTCGGCGGACAAGGTCGGCATCGCAACCGAATCTGACCGTCATAAATGCAACCGATGAGGCAAGGATTGCTGCCGCGGCAAGATTCGGCCGGCAGATGGGCGTGGACTACGTGCTTGTCGGTTCCGTTAATGAGTACACCCCAAAAGACGAAGGCGGACATGGCTTCTCTGAGATCTCCGTCCGGCTGATCGACGTTGCGACCGGCAGAGTGAAATACACCGGAGACTTCTCGGTGCGAAGCGGCAGCCCGATGAAGTCCGGAGGGCAGGCTGAGATGCAGACCCACGTCATGCGTCACATCATCGACCAACTCGCCGACGTTCTCGGGAGCAAGGTCTAGACGCGTTTACTGAGAAACAAAACTCGATCGTGGGGGGACCGGGGCGGTAGTCGTTCACGGAAGCAAAAAGGCCGCTGCCTCGGAATGAGGAAGCGGCCTTTGATCAGATCGTTGCCGGGCTATTTGTAGTCGACCGTAAACGTGTCGTCTTTCAGATAAACGCTTTTGATGCCTTTGCACCAGTCGAGGGTATAGACCTCGGCTTCGTCGTAGTCGTCCCAAGTTGCTTTAAATGGCACCACACAGGCTCCGTCGTTGCTGACGGTGTTCCATGTCATCCGAAAGAACTTGCCGGGCTGCAATTTACGCGAAAGCCAATTCTTGCTCCATACTCCGTCTTCTCTCGTGTAGAATCCGTTGAGCACCCAGCCGTTGGTTCGGTTGTATAGGTTGAAATCGTATTCGCCGACAAAGAACGATCCCATGGCGAGTTCGGAAGCGGTCGGGGGGGTGAAGTCGAGCGGCTCGGTCGACGCGTTTGAGTTGAGCGCAGTTGAGGTGAACAGCAAGGCCGCGAAAAGCAGACCTAGAGATAGTCGGGTACATACGACTCGTTTCATATTTGATTCTCCTGAAATAACTGAACGTTAAAGGTAAGTTCCAATTCGTGAGGTGCCCCAACTTTCATGGGGAAATCTGAGAATAGAGCACAAGTACCTTTAGTGTCAATCGTTTAAGGCTACGTAGACAGAATTCTGTGATCTTGCACCTGTGTACGGGTTTGGGAAGGTGACGTCGTGGGCTGTGGCCGTGTCGAAGACCGTACGGAGATGTGTCGTGAAGGCTTCGTTCCCGGGATCATTTGACCAGAGGGCGAAGGTGCCGCCGGGTTTGAGTTGCCGGCGAATGGCGGTGAGGCCCTCAGTCGTGTAGAGCGATTCGTTGGGCGCATCGAGGTAATGATCGGGCGAATGGTCGATGTCGAGCAGGACGGCGTCGAATCTGCGTTCGGGATCGGTGGCGTCGAAGCCCGTGCGGGCGAGTTCGAAGAAATCACCCTGCCGAAGCTCGCACCGCGGATCGGCGGTGAGCGTCTTGCCATTCGGCACGATGCCAGCCTCGTGCCAATCGATCACCGCCTGAAACAGATCGATAACCAGCAAACGCTTTACATCTTTGTTTTTCAACGCCTCGGCGGCCGTGTAGCCGAGCCCCAGCCCGCCGATGACCACGTCCAACTCACCTGACAGCGGTGCCAGCCCGAGCGTCGCAAGCTGGCGTTCGCTCTCAGTAAACAGGCTCGACATCAGATATTCCTCGCCGAGCTTGACCTCATAAACCTCAACTCCGCCGAGCCGCGGTTCCGACCTTCGCCGCAGTGTGAGATCGCCCAGCGGCGTCTGCTGATAACCAAGTTCCTCAATACTCATAAAGTAAGATCGTAACAGAAGAGGTCCTTCACACGGCGCAGAGGAATGGATGATCGTTGAAGCAACTGGTCAAATATGCGGGGCGTAACGCCTCATTTACCTCAAACAATTGCTCACCTAGATGCTCGCCTTCGCTTTTGCTGATATCAATGCCGACTTTCCATTAGGGGGCGATGGCACGGCGATTGATTAGCGCATTAGAGAATGCGCGAACCGCGCGTCAGGCTCTACTAAGATTCCACCGGACAAAAACTACCGTCCGAAACTTTCCCAAACTTTCCTTAAGGACTTCCATCAAATCATGAACAAACTAAACAGGATCCTCACAAATGTTTCCGCTCTCGCCGCCATGTGCCTGCTGTTTTGTGCAGTAAGCGCAAACGCGGCTACCTTGACCGTTACCACGACGAGCGACGCAGGCGTCGGCAGCCTGCGTCAGGCGTTGAACGACGCCATTACTAACGGTGCAGCGAATGACATCGTCTTCGCTCTCGATACCGCTACCGACCCCAACTATGATCCGGGAACCGAACGTTTCACGATCACCCTTGCGTCCGAGCTACCGACGATTCCGGTCTCGGCGACGAACATCACCAATACGATGCCGGAGGGTGTGACCATCATGGGGAACAACACCCGTCGTATTTTCAACCTCGTAAACAGCGCGGTCGTGGTCATGACGAATATAACTATCAGCAACGGCGGAGGACAAGATACCATCAGCAACGGTAATGGCGGAGCGATCTACATGGGAAATAGCGGCACGCTTACGCTCAATGATTGTACGATCGCAAACAGTACGTCAGCTGCGAGAGGCGGAGGCATATTCATGAACCTAAGCGCCACGCTTCATGTTAACCGCAGCACGTTCACCGGAAATACTGCTGCAAGTTCCGGCGGTGCGGTTTTCGTCAGTACTAGCGGCACAATGAATTTGAACACATCGACATTGAGCGGCAATTCCGCAACCAATGATTACGGCGGTGCTTTCGAAAACAATGGTACCGTAAACGCTGTCAATAATACTTTCAGCGGAAATTTCGCCTATGCTGGCGGAGCCATTATGAACTTTGCAACGATGACATTGACGAGCAACACTTTGGTCGAAAATGGGTCCGACTGGGGCGGCGGGATCTACAACGGATTTGCGGCGACAGCAACACTAAATAACAACCTTATTGCCTTGAACGCCGCAACGGGTGGCGGCAGGGACCTATATTCGGACAACCCATTTACCGGAACCTATAATCTGATCGGCATTATCGACGGAAGTACCGGAATGGCCACATCGACGAACAAATTTGGTGATTTCGAGATGGGAGCGCTGGATCCGTTGGTCGGGCCGCTGCAGAATAACGGTGGCCCTACGTTTACGCATGCAATTCTCATCGGCAGCCCGGCTCACGATCAAGGGAACAGTCCGATTTACTTGACCGATCAACGCGGATACACGCGACCGTATAATGATCTGAGCATCGACAACGCGGCCGGAGGCGACGGCAGCGATATGGGAGCATTTGAAATGCTCGCTCCTTCGGCAGCCAACGTTTCCATCAGCGGCCAGTTCATTACATCGGCAGGGAAAGGCGGACAGGGAATCGCCAACGTTACGGTCTATCTGACCGATGAAGCAGGCAATGTCCAAACAGCACGTTCCAACGGCTTTGGCTATTTCCAGTTTCCTGAGGTCGCGGCCGGAATGACCTACATCGCCTCGGCAATGCATCGGCAATACCAATTCGAGACCAAGGTCATCAGCGTCACCGACGAGATCGGCGGCCTTGATTGGACGCCGATGAACGCCGCTCCAGCTTCGTCAAACCGAACATCCAAATCCGGTCTCCGGTAAAACGAACCGACTTACACTCGAACCTCCGCGGGCTCTGCGTCAATGCAGGATCCGCGGAGTTTTTTGTTAGAGAGTCTTCTTCGGTTTGCGTGCTCGATGTGCGAACATAGCACCCGAACGAGGTGAAATTATGGAATGTGTACGTTGCGGAGCGTCGGCGATCATTGAGGGCACGTTGATGGATATGGCCGGCGGCGGCGGTGTGGCCTTTCTTTCATCGGCGACATCGCTCTTTAAACGCATTTTCGGGAGCGGCAGCCGGACGATAAAAGCGCACGCTTGCCTCCATTGCTCACACCTCGAACTAACGGTCGAGTTCACCGACAAGGACCGCCAACGGTTTCAAGATTTCACCGGCCCCCAACCCGCGATCCTGGACCGCATCAATTGATTTCCGGAGCTTCCGATTCGGCGGTGTTACAGCGCACAGACAGTCACCCGTCATTGTGATCAAATTAGTGCTATGTGCAATTGACTTGATGAAGGAAGAAGGAGAATAAAATGGTTTCTTTAATTATTTGGTTGATCTTAGGATTTTTGGCGGGTTATCTTGCCAAATTTATTTTGCCCGGCCGCGATGGCGGCGGCGTAATAATGACAACGGTCATAGGCATCCTCGGCGCGGTCGTTGGCGGATTCATGGGCCGATATTTTTTCGGCTATCCGATGATAAGTTCGTTCGATAATATTGGCGACAACCTGCCGAGTTTCCTCTCGTCAATAATCGGTGCCATTGTCGTCCTGGCGATCTTCCGCCTCGCAAACGGCCGCAGATAGTCGGGCATTAGTATTCAGCGAAAAAGGCTTCGTTCCTGCGGGACACGAGGCCTTTTTCATTTGGCCTTAGAAGCTATCCAGAAATTACACATTTTCCAACCTGCGCTCGATTCCGTTAAATGTAGGGCGGCCGCTTGCGACTGCGGTATGGGAGGTCGCAGTTTAAGCGTCCGTTCTTTGGAGGGTCGTTTCTGCCCGCCGAGTTTATTAGCGCTCTCCTCGGCGGGATTGCATGGGTGAACTTGGCCTTCCTTCTTTAGCCGTATCAGTAGCCGGGACGATTGTCGTTCACGTTCGAGTTCCAGTTACGGTTGACGTTGGTATTCCGATTACCGGTGTTCGTGTTCCAATTACGGTTGAAGTTCATGTTGCCGGTATTCGTGTTCCAATTTCGGTTGGCGTTCATATTACCGGTGTTCGTGTTCCGGCTTCCCAAAAAAAGCCCGCAAAATGCGGACCTTTTTTCCATTTTCTTTGACGTTCCCAAAAGTTGGTCACCTTCCGGTGTTGACGAACTTAATGCAGTCGCCTTGGTTACGGAACACTCGAGGGAATGCGTAATTCATCCAGCCGCGGTTCTTGCAGTCGTCTTTGTTTAAGAGACCCTGCTGTAATTCAAATGCTCCGATGTCCGAGCCGTTGCCACCCGCCGCATTCGGATAATTCAGAAGATCAACGGGACGAGCAAAACCTCGTTGATCGGTCGTCAAAGCGGAATTTCCGGCGTCAATCGCGATCGAACCGGTAAGCAAAGCGTGGGTCAAAGTCGGCCCGCCATTGTCCTGCAGCGGCCCCAGTAGCGGATCGCCGGTCAGATTGCCATCAACTCCATTCACAACGCCGCAACCGCCGTCTTCTACCAACGAATACGAAACGATAATTACGCCGCCGCCATTGTTTGAACAACTGCCGCCGGAGGTGCTGTTAGCGACAATCGAATTATTCAGCGTAAGCGGGCCAAGATTGAAAATCCCGCCGCCGTGTTGCGCAGAGTTATTGCTACCAGTCGCGTTGCTTATTGCCGTGTTGCCAAGGTTTAGAATGCCCCCGCCAACAATTCCTGCTGAATTACTGCTGAGAGTCGTGCTTTCTAGCATTAAGGTGCCGAGGACGCCGTTTGAAATTCCGCCCCCACCGGATGCCAAATTATCGCTGACAGTCGTGTTGGTCAGCGTCATTACCGCTATGCCGGGTTCACCGCCCGATTCGAACGCGATATTGTAGACGCCGCCGCCTACATTTCCGGCCGTGTTGCCGCCGATCGAGGTGTCAACGATCTCAACATTCGCGTTGCCATTACGCTGCGCGCTATTTCTTACACCGCCACCTTCAGCGAAGGCCGTATTGCCGGCTATGGTGCTGTTTCGAATGGTCACTGTTGCAGTGCCGAAGAATTCGCCGTAGTTGAAGACCCCGCCGCCAAATCCTCCCGAGTTTCCGGTGACCGTACTGTCGTTGATCGTTAAGGTGGCCGAATTGTTGATCCCCGTACCATCATTGACGATGCCGCCGCCGAGGTTGCCAGTGGAGTTGCCGCTAACCGTTACGCCGTTTAGCGTGAGTGTCGAAAGCAGATTGTAAATGCCCGCCCCGCCAAAGCTGTCAACACCATTTCTCACTGTTACACCGGAGATGGTGACGACATTGCCGGGCCGGATGACAAAGATCCGAAAATTCGTGGCAGTGAGGTCGCGCTCGATCGCCAGTTGATCTGAGCCCAGACCCGCGATAGTGACATCGGAATCGACGGATAGTTGGCCGCTCGTCAGAGAGATCACGCATGGACAGTTGGGCACATTGAAACTGATAGTGTGCGGGCCGGCCGCACCATTGGCGTCCAATATCGCCTGGCGGAGCGAACCTTCACCGCTGTCGTTGGTGTTGAAAACGATATAGGTCGCCGCGGAAGCGCCGTTGGCGGTGGCAAGCAGAATGAGGGAAAGCAAAGCGCCGATCGGCGCAAGTCGAAATAATTTGGGCATAGTGATCTCCTTTTCTTCTAAATCCAGTGAAGAGGGAGATTCACCCGTAATTGGTTTGTACCTAATAAAATAATGTTTGCCTGATTAGACAGGTAAAGCGCCTTTCAGTCAAGCGAAGATGCAACGCCGCGACACCTCTGACGCAAACAAAAAGCCCGCGGCGGGCGGGCTGTTTGGCGGCGAATTTGCTGAAAGTTATTTAATTGCCGGCGGTAATGTCAAAGTCGCTGATGTTGTCTTCGACGTTCAGAACCCTTGGTGCGAACGAGTATCGCTTGGATCGAACGGTTAAAAAGACGGTTTCGCCCGCGGCTACATTGTCAAAACGATAGTAGCCGAATGACGATGTAACTGTCTGCCGCAAGTTGCCCTGCGAGTCTGTCAGCGAAACTTGTGCGTTCTGCAAACCCGTTCCTTTCTCCACAATGACGCGTCCGCCGATCGAAACATTTGCCGAGCTCGGGTCGATGGCTACTCCGTTTGTGCTGCACCTAAATCCGCTTCCGTCGGTAAGAAAAGTAACGTAGCTGCCGTCAGCCGGAGGGGCGGCTGCGACATTGCCGCCGGTAGTTACGGAGCCGAGAGAGAGCACGACCGTTGTGCCGTTGCCCACTCCTGCAAGCGTACCGTATAGGGAATGGTCGTTGGCCGATACATCGCCGCCAGCGAAATTTGACTCCTGAAAGGTAAGAGCTTGTGCAGCCCCGCCGTTAACGGAGTAGACTATCGTTCCGCTAACATTCTGGGTCGAGGGAAACGTATTACCGACTTCATCAAAATCGAAAAACGGGCCGTTGCCGCCAGCACAGTTTGCGTTGGTGACCGTAAAACTGACCGATCGCGTTAATGTGGTCGTCAACGGTGTGCCGCTGCCGCCGGAGAAGGTCAGATCGGCCTGTCCGAAGGCGGCCGGGACCAAAGCGATAAAAGCAAAGAACGCGAGCGCAGCAAAACCAGCGCGAACGCGTGTGTTCGTAGGCGCATTTAGCGCCGGAGTGGGAGTATTCATATTGATCTTTTCCTGTTTAAGTTAGTTTATCTGCGAGAGCTGCCGATCGTCACTGGAGAAGTTCCTACGGCAAAGGCGCTAGTGGAATGTAATTACTAGCAAAACAACGTTAAACCAAATCGGCCCCCACGTCAAGATAAATCGCTCCCGCCCCGGGCTTAATTACTTTAACCCGCAACCAAAATACCCACGCACAAACAACAAAGCCCGCGGCGGGCGGGCGTTTGTATCTCGTCGGAAGCTGTTTGGTGGGTCAGTTATAGGCTTCGGTGATTAGGTATTGTTCGAATTCCAGTGTGAGGTCTAGTGTTGGGGCTTCGATATATTTGAACGTCTCTCCGCCGTAGTACCAAAGGATTGACAAAAGCTCGCTTATCTGAAAATCGTATTTTCGAGTCGTCGAGCTAGACTACGCGTTTTATGTCGGTGTATTCGCCGCTGGTCTTTAACGTTATGGTCACATCGCCGTTCGTCCTATTGCGCCAGAACCAGCCGTGGCTTCCGTCAAAATTGGCGACGAGATCACCGGAATCCGACTCGGCACTCGTACCTTTTTTGTAACTAATGAACGCGTTGCTCGTGTTGTCACCGTGAAGGTCGAAGTTCAGGCCGCCGCCGGTTGTGGTCCAATCGTACTTCGCCGTAGCTCCCTTGACCATTTCGAGCTTGATCTCAATGCCTTGTCCGGGTTTGAGCGTTACGGTCATGGAATCCGTTCGTCCGGCGGCAGATTCTCCCGTAGCCGGCGGTGCTGTTGCGGGAGCCGCGGGTTGCTGAGCGGGACCGGCTGCTGTCCGCGATGCGTCGGCTTCGCGGTCGCGTTTTGCTTCTTCGGCGAGAGTCATTTTTATCTCGCCCATCTGCGTTAGCCCAGCTACGCGGCCAATGCCGGTCGGGTCAATTCCGTATTCGGACGGAAGTACGACGGTGGTCAAAAGCACCGCTGCGACGACGATCGCGATAACGGTCGAACGCAGCAACTGCCCGCTGCTCGGAAGGTCGGCTTTATTCGGAAGTTCGGTGTTGTACATATCTCTTTCCTTTTAATTCAGAACAAAATAGCCGGTTAGTTGATAACCGACCAGCATAAATCCGGCAGCCATCATTGCAACGTTTGCTGTGTAAGCGTGCCGGAAAAAGCTGTCCGTCCGCCTCCAATAGCTCATCACGATCAAGATCGCGCCCAAAGCAAGAAGCTGACCGATCTCAACGCCGACATTGAATGCAAGCATGTTCGGTATCAAACCGTCTCGCGAGATCTCGTATTCCTGGATCTTTGTCGCCAGCCCAAATCCGTGGAACAATCCGAAAACAAGCGTCGCGACCTTAGTATTAGGTTGGAAACCAAACCAACGCTGAAACGCTCCGATATTATCGAGGGCCTTGTACACGACCGACAGACCAATGATCGCATCGATCAGAAATCCGTTGATGTTCGTCCCGAAATAGACGCCCGCTAGCATCGTAGTCGAATGCCCGATGGCAAACAGACTCACGTAGATCCCGATGTCTTTCAGCTTGTATAGAAAAAAGATCACGCCGAGTAAAAACAAGATGTGATCGTAGCCCGTGAACATGTGTTTCGCCCCAAGGTAAACGAAAGGCAAGACATGTACGCCCGTGATCTCCTGTATATATCCTTTGTCCCCTTCCGCCACGCCATGGGCGAATGCAGTGGAAACGAGCACTGCCATCGATGCGACGCTAGCG
>JBBQTV010000053.1:0-18742 GCA_038212935.1 Pyrinomonadales bacterium
CCCGTCCGCTTCGTTTGGCGGTATCTCGTTCGCGGGTGTTGGCGACCGTTAGCTCTAGGTGCCTTAATGATCCCATTCCGACGATCTTTGCCTTGATCGAGACCCGACCGCCCCTCCGGTTCTCACTGATCCCGTGCTTAATCGCGTTCTCTACCAATGGTTGCAATATCAACGCCGGTATTTGTAGTTTCATGAATTCTTCGGGCACGTCGATCGCGACTTCTAGTCGTTCCTCGAATCGTGCCCTTTCAATATCGAGATAGCTTTCGATAAGCTTCAGCTCCTCACCGAGCGAACATATCTCGCCGGTCGAGGTCAATACGCCTCTAAGCAATTTTGTGAGTTGCAAAAGCGTCTGGAGGGCTTTCTCGGGCGTAGTATGGATCAGATAGCCAATAGTGGTCAGAGCGTTAAAAAGAAAATGTGGATTTATTTGAGCACGAAGCGCGGTCAACTGTGCCTCTGTAGCTAGCTTCGACAATTCCTGTTCCCTTATCTCAAGCTCACAGCGTTCGTGAGAAACACGCAGAGCATCGATACGGCGGGCAGTAAACAACGAGACGGCTTCCAACATTGCTGTTTCGTCGGAGAGTAGGCGTCGGCCTCCGTTAAAATCACCGAGTCCTATCGTATAATGAGGGGCTTCGGCAGTCGGAACTAAAATATCTGCGCTTTCAGGAACAAACCGGACAATATTCGACCAAGCTGGGCTGCGGCCCTCACAAAGTTCATTCCAGCTCGCACGGGCCGCCGTCAGCACGGTCGAAAATCGTTCAGCGACAAAATCCAGGACGCCTTCGACAGTTTCGATCTCTTGTATACCTTTTGATATCTGCATTTGAACCACATCATAATCAGCGCGATTCAAGATCACTCTATCCACCAGCCAGATGGCTAGTTTGTGAAGCGATGGGTACAAAAGAGCCGTCGCCATCCATAAGATCAATATCAGACCGGTCGCTTGAACGTCGTTGCGGTCATGCGTTTCATGGTAATGAAGTAATGGGACCGCGACCCAGGCGTAAAGAGCAAATGCAACTAGCGCAAGGAGCATCACTGAAATCGCACGCTTTAAGAATAGGTCAGCAAAAGCAAACCGGTAATTCTGATAAAGGATTGCAAGCGCCAGCGGGATCGAGGATTGATGGGCAACCAACTCAACCATCCAGGAGTTGCCTTCGCTAGCGACGACGAAGTGTAGGCCAGACACCGCGAAGATCAGTAATGCGGTTACCCAAACTGCCTTTTGCTCCAGAGCTTGCCGAAAGTTCAAAATTAATAATGCAACCGTGAGAAATATCGCTCCCACCGACAACGTCACAAATGCTGTCAAGGACGGGACGGCTCCGCCCGAAAACGCCCCGTAAAAGTGGAGCAAGGCAGCGAAAGTACTGATTGAATAAGCCGTCCATGTGACGATCCGCTTGCCTCCGGATTCGTTCTGAACAGAATGAACGACAACTGACGGAAGAACACCTAGGGCCGAATAAGCGGCGGCCGTGACGAACGGAAACGAGATCGGAATTGCGATATCGTTACTAAGAATAACGATCAACTCGCCAGCATTCCATATTATTCCTAAACCAGCGGTCGCTAATAAGAGAAAATTGATCCTACTGCCTTGACCTCCTCGGTTTCGCACCACCATCATGGCAAGCATTGCGTACAGTGCAATGCCGACCGTGAAGCCGAGCCAGTTGACCAAAAGTGCTAGGTTAAGAGCTTCCATCTAAAATATTTAACAATAGTTGAGTTCGTAGTTTCGCGGTAAGTAATTTTAACAGATTGAGTTGCTAGGGCCACAGATAGTTGTATTTGGGTAATGATCGGGCGTACACTTAGGCGATTCCATAACGATAGCGGCGGAAATGTATGAAGCGCCTTTTACTCCTAAGACATGCCAAATCTAGCTGGGAAGACACGTCCATGGCTGATTTCGATAGGCCTCTTAATGCTCGAGGTCGACTGGCGGCACCTTTCATGGGAGAACTGATGGCCCGGCACGAGATCATGCCGGACGTCATTGTCAGTTCTCCCGCAAAACGAGCAGTCGAGACAGCTCAATTAATCCGGGAAAACGGCGGACTTAATGCCGAGATTCGCTTCGATGAACGAATTTATGAAGCCACAACTGAAACTCTTCGTCAGGTCCTTTCATCCTTTGATGACGATTTCAAAACTATTATGTTAGTCGGCCACAATCCCGGATTTGAAGGCATCTTGAATTATCTCACCGGAACCGCCCATCCTATGCCAACTGCTACGCTGGCATTCATCGACCTGAAGATAGATTCTTGGTCCGCTCTGACGCGGTCGACGGGTAAGCTTTCACAGCTGTTTCGTCTAAAAGACGAGATGCGGAATTTGGCCTGAACCTGCGTTACCGCCGACACTCCTGAGCGGTCCAAATAATTAACATCTTCGTAACAATGATTTAATATGCTTGCAAGCTTATGGGCATAGACTTGAGCTTTTCACACAAGTTCTTCTTACGGCCAGCCCAAAGGATTTTATGCAACCAAGTATTCTGATCATCGAAGATGACGCCGATATTGCCGAAAGTCTTCATTATAATTTCAGACGCGAAGGGTTTCGTTCGGTGATCGCCGAATCGGGTGAAAAAGGCCTTCGCTTGGCGCTCGACCCCAAAAATATTCCCTCGCTAATTATTCTAGATCTGATGCTTCCGGGCATGAGCGGCATGGAATTGTGCCGTCGCTTACGCCGCGAAGCTGCGACGGAAAGTACGCCGATAATAATGCTTACCGCAAAAGCTGCGGAGACGGATAAGATCGCCGGCCTCGATACCGGGGCGGACGACTACATCGTTAAGCCCTTCTCAGTTAAAGAAGTCATCGCAAGGGTGCGTGCGGTCCTCCGGCGTGCAGAAAAGGAAACACCGCCGAAGTACGAAGACGAACGAATTTCGGTAGATTTTGATGATATGCGAGTCGTCGCTGATGGAGGAGACGTCCGACTAACCCGAAAGGAGTTCGCTCTTCTTGAACATCTAATAAAGACCAGCGGCCGAGTCGCGACGCGCCAGCAGCTATTGGATAATGTGTGGGGTTACAGCTACTTTGGCGATACGCGTACGCTTGACGTTCATATTCGACGACTTCGTCAAAAAATGGGTGATTGTGGAGTAAGTATTGAAACTGTGGTAGGGGTTGGATATCGTTTCGTAGGTTGCAAATAAATGGAACCGGAATCAGCAATATTGCCAGCTAGTAATGGCCAACGTGAACAGATCGATATCTTTCAGAGTCTTATCGACACATCCCGCGAGGCAGTGCTAACAACCGATGTGACCGGGCGTATCGCTGCCTCAAACTTTCGGGCACACCAAGCTTTCGCTCGTGAAAATTCTTCCCTTAATGGTAAGCGACTCAGCGAGGTAATACGCGATCCCGGACTTCATGAAGCATTTCGAGGTGCTTTAATCGACGGTGCACGAACCGATCTTCGGATCGAGATGATCGGCACCGAAAAACGGATCTACGATACTCACATTGCCCCTCTAATTCTTCGAGAAGCAAGATATGTCGTCGGAACGTTTTATGATGTTACGCAGATCGAAAGATTAGAACGGGTTCGTCAGGAATTTTTATCTAACATCTCGCATGAGCTTCGTACGCCTCTCACCTCTATTCTTGCGTTCGTTGAGACACTGGAAGACGGAGCTATTGATGACCCCGAGAACAATCGGAGGTTTCTAAGCACTATTCGCCGCAATGCAGAACGGATGCATGTTTTGATCGCTGACATTCTTGAGCTGTCGCTTATCGAATCAGGCAACGTGTCGATCGATGTCAAACAAGTTCGGGTCGGACATCTGGTAGACGAGGTATTTGCAACATTATCTTCAAAAGCTGCGGAAAGAGACATTAAGCTAATCAACACCATAGCGTTCGCCGATCGAGTCTCAGCTGATCCGATGCGGCTAGAGCAGATGCTGAACAACCTAGTGGATAATGCGATCAAATTCAACCGTCCCGGAGGTAGTGTTACAGTTTCCCTAGAAGCCCGTGAACGTCGGTCCATGATCTCGGTTGCTGATACCGGTGAAGGCATCGTCGCTGCGCACGCGAATCGCATATTCGAACGCTTTTATCGAATTGACCGCGGACGAACGCGTGATGTTGGCGGCACCGGCCTAGGCCTTGCGATCGTGAAGCACCTCGCTCGATTGCATAAAGGTGAGATATCGGTAAGTTCCAAACTAGGCCATGGAACCACGTTTACGGTCGACCTTCCTGTCGTCGACTAGGGCATCCCCGCCTCGAAAACTGGCTTTATGTCGTTCCGCAATATGTGATACAATCTATTTTAACGCATTAGATTAACGTCGACTTCAACCCCACAGGCTTGTAAATTGGTAACTTCCTCAGTTGTTTTGGGAGACAGATCGCTATGGAACTTAGTATCGGACAAAAGGTCACATATCCGAGTCAAGGAGTATGCATGATCGATGATATCGAAGAAAAGATCATCGGCGACTGCTCAATGAGTTTTTATGCTCTTCGCGTTTTAAGCGATAATTCGACAATTCTTGTCCCTACGGACAACGCCGAAAGTGTGGGCATTCGGCCCATTATTTCTTCGATTCAATGTAAAAAGCTGATAAAGCGTCTTTCGGCCGATTTCGATCTAGTATCAGCTGATTGGAAAACGCGATCACGAGAATTTAGCGACAAACTGAGGACCGGTGATGTTTTCGAGACGGCCGATGTCCTTAAGAAGCTTGTCTTTCTCAGTCACGAAAAGAAGCTATCGTTCCGCGAACAAACGCTAATGGAAAAAGCAAAATTTCTGCTCATCTCGGAGATCACTAACGCCGAAACTGCGGATGCCGATATCCTGTCAGCAGAAATAGATCGTTTAGTTGATCTCGCATGCAAGAAACACACTGAGACTCAACCGCAAGTAATGTCCACAGCTGTTCATTAGGCTCTAGCATCCTTTTGGTAGTTCGCCTTTACCACGGTTTTGATATTTCCACGAACGTGAAAGTCCCCCTCTATTTCAACCGCGAGCGGGTCACAAGCCCGAACGAAATCCTCGAGAACGATATTTATCACGTGCTCATGAAAAACCTTGATCGAGCGAAAGGAATTTATATATAGCTTCAGACTTTTTAGCTCCACGCATCTTTCATTTGGCACATACTTCAGTCTAATAACAGCGAAATCCGGAAAGTCCGAGAAGGGACAGATCGCTGTGAACTCCGGCATCTCAAACTCGATCCAGATGCGCTTTCCGACGAATTCATATCGGAAACTGTCTAGCGGGAAAAGGTCCATTTCATCGCGAGGGGTTGACCGGATTTCAAGATTTTGCAGATTTTCCGGCGGCAATTGATTTTCGTTTAACATACGACTTATTTGTACTAAATTTTGTTGCTTCGGTGAGGTTACGTATTCCGAGTTCTTCTAGCTTGCGAAGAAAATTGATAAAGATATGAGCGGTGGCTCGAGCGTCATCTTGCGCACGGTGATGGTTGAATAGGTCAATGGAAAAATACCGCGCTACCGTATTGAGGCGATGATTCTCGATTTCTGGTAGCAATCTACGCGAAAGCTGCACAGTACAAAGCGACGGATTTCCTAATTTATACTCCTCATAAACTCGCCCGATCTCGTTGTTTAAGAAACCGATATCAAATCGCGCATTATGAGCGACCAGAACCGACTCGTTGATAAAACCCAGAAGTTTGTCCGCAACGTTTCCAAAGGTAGGAGCATGGGACACCATCCCATCATGTATCCCGGTCAATGAAGTTATAAATGGCGGAATCGGCATCTCGGGATTGACGAGTGTATGAAACTCGTCGACGATCCGGCCTCCGGTTACTCGAAACGCCCCGATCTCGGTTATACGGCAAGGAGGAGCCTTGGCCCCTGTAGTTTCGAGGTCGAGAACAACGAAACTTGCGTTGTCTAGGTTACACTGCGATGCTGCACTTGGTGCGAGGAAGACAATATCGCCTTCCAAAGCTAACCTCGAATCGCGTTCGACGATGTCACCTGCCAAACGGATCGCAAGTTCGCGATCGGCACGTCCGATCCGCATTACTCTGTCGACAATTCGGACCGCGGGTGCGCGGCCGCCGCGAGCTGCCAAATAATCGATGGTATCGCGGACGAGCACAGAATCTGAAATTAAGTTTGGGAACGGCGGCATCTGCTCTAATTCTACCTTTAGCTTAGTAATCCGTAAACGGCAAATCCCCTTTGACCTTTTGGCACAACTCAACTCCACACCGCGATTGGGAACTTGAGACGTATTTTGGCATAATTCCATCGTCGGCGTATCGCTATCGATTAGCACGAACGTGGGCATGAGAGGACAATGACACAAGATCAAATACTTCAGCATTTTAGAGATACGAATGCTTTGCTTGACGGGCATTTCGTTCTTTCAAGCGGCCTCCACAGCCCAACTTATCTTCAGTGTGCGCTCGCCCTTCAGTTTCCCGCGGATACCTTTCGATTCGCCCGTATGACAGCTGAAAAGTATACAGAGTCCCGTGTTGAAACGGTCGCCTCTCCAGCTATAGGCGGGCTGGTGTTCGGTTATGCGGTGGCGGCGGCTCTGAACGTTCGATTTATTTGGACGGAACGGCAAAACCGGATAATGACGCTTCGACGCGGTTTTAAGATCAACGCGGCCGAACGGATCCTGGTGGTGGAAGACGTTCTGACGACCGGCGGTACCACAAAGGAGTGCATCGAGACACTGGGAGCACTCGGAGGAGATGTAGTAGGTGCGACGACCGTTATCGACAGGTCTAATGGAAAAGCCCAGGTGGGGGTCCCGCGAACATCGTTGGTCACGATGGATGTACCAACGTTTGCGCCGCAGAATTGTCCATTGTGTGAAAAAGGTGACGCAATATCCGTACCCGGCAGCCGAGCGTTATCGAAATAGCTTGTATGCGTAGATGCTGTTTCCTCACGATGGACAGCCTTCTCGGCTTCGTTAGCGACGATGAACTCGCGTGCGAACCTCTGAATTCGTTGGGATGGGATGTCTCTTTCGCTTCATGGCGAGACGTTTCGGTGGATTGGAACGATTTTGAAGCAGTCATAATAAGAACGACGTGGGACTATCATGATGCACCGGCTGACTTTTTATCGTTACTGAAACGTATCGATGATTCAGCAGCGAGGCTCGAGAATCCATTCGACCTTGTAGAGTGGAATCTGGACAAGCTTTATCTTCGCGTTCTGGAGACAAGCGGTGTAAGGATCGTAAAAACGGTTTGGCCTCGATCAGCCGTGTCACCGGACTGTTTTAGGAGATGGCAGGATGTGCTTCGTTCGAACGAGATCGTGCTAAAGCCGACAGTCAGTGCAACAGCAAAAGATACTTTCCGACTTGCCAGTTATCGCAGTGATCTGTCTAAGGTGTTTGCCGGCCGAAACTTTATGGTCCAGCCGTTCGTCCAGTCCGTCATTAGCGACGGCGAATATTCGTTATTCTATTTCGCAGGCGAATATAGCCACGCTATTGTGAAGCGGCCGGCAATAGGTGATTTCCGGGTTCAAGAAGAGCATGGCGGGATCATCACATCCATCAAAGCCGACAAGGAAATGACTGAAACTGCGAGCTCGATCATGCAAACTTTGCCGTTGATGCCGCTTTATGCTCGTGTCGATCTCGTCAGAGATGCTGCGGGCGAACTAGCCCTAATGGAACTCGAGTTAATCGAGCCGTCCCTTTATTTCCGGACGGACGAAAGCGCCGCTTCCCGTTTTGCGCGGGCGTTTGACCGCTCAATGAATGAATTATAAACTCCTCATCCAATACGACGGTACGGATTTCCACGGCTGGCAAGTGCAGGAAAACGCGCGATCGATTCAAGGTGAGCTAGAACGCGTAATAGGGATGATCGAGAACGCGGAGGTTAAAGTCGCCGGATCGGGAAGAACTGATGCGGGCGTTCACGCAGAGGGCCAAGTGGCAAACGTCCATCTCAACAGACCCTTCACACCATTTCGATTGCGTGCTGCCATTAACGGAAATCTTTGGCGCGACATCCGGATTCTAAAGGTGGAACGAGCCGATGAAGACTTTCACGCGCGTTTTTCAGCACGCGGGAAGACATATGTTTATCGGGTAATAAATGCGCCGGTAATGTCGCCCTTCTGGCGACGATTTGCCCATCATGAATCGAAACCATTAGATGTTGCTCGAATGACCGAGGCGTCGCGACTGTTTCTGGGTGAACACGATTGGACCGCGTTTGCATCCGCCAAAGCCGATGGTGAAACAAGAATAAGAACAGTCACCGATTGCACGATCGAAACCGTATGGGATGCCCGTGCGCAGGCGTCTATGATCGATTTTAGAATATCCGCGAATGGTTTTCTCCGGTATATGGTCCGGTCTATCGTTGGGACCCTACTAGAGGTAGGGCGCGGTGAGAAGGATTCTGATACAATTCACACGGCAATAGTCAGTGGAGATCGAAATCTGGCCGGGAAGACGGCTCCAGCAAAGGGCCTTTCGCTATTGCACGTCAATTACGATTAATTCGTAAGGTATAAGGGGATTATGTTCATATATCACGTGGTTCTTCCGGACGTTTGGGAGCATTTCCGCACACGGCCGTCATATCAGTCCGAGAGCTTGCAGACCGAAGGCTTCATACATTGCAGTTACGAAACTCAGCTTGAAGATGTTTTGAAACGTTATTATTCCAACGAGAACAAGGTCTTAATTTTGAAGATCGAGACGGCCAAACTCTTATCTAAACTGGTGGAAGAACCGTCAACCAATGGCGAGATCTATCCGCATATCTATGGTCGGCTTAACCACAACTCGGTCGTTGAAGTAACGGAACGCGACCTGAAACGAGCGGTGATCGCTTAGTCGGATCGCCTGCCCCCGCGAATTATGAACGAAAGCTTTGCCGAGGTGGTCAAGAAGGGATCGAAAGACGCTGAATTACTCGCGGCGATCGATCCGTTGCGGCTGCCGCGGCACATCGCGATAATAATGGACGGAAATGGAAGGTGGGCCAAAAAGCGGGGTAAGCCGAGAATATTCGGCCATCGTGCGGGGGCGGAATCAGTTCGGGCCATTGTTGACACCTGCGCCCGACTCAGGATCCAGGCCGTTACGCTCTATGCGTTTTCTACCGAGAATTGGAAACGTCCGAAGACCGAGGTCAGCGGATTGATGTCGATGCTGAAACGGTATTTGAAAAGCGAGCTAAAAGATGTTCATCGCAATAATATTCGATTTCAACCTATTGGGAACATAGGCGGCCTTGGTGAAGATGTACGAAGGGAAATTGCTGCGGCCGTTAAGATAACCGCTGAAAACACGGGCATGATCTTGAATGTTGCTCTTAACTACGGCGGGCGGCTCGAACTTGTCGAAGCGTGTAAACGTGCTGCCACGCAACTTGTCACCGAAGGTCGACCCATCGCTGAACTGAACGAGACGGACATCGAAAGGAATTTGTACACCGCGGGGCTACCCGACGTCGATCTTCTTATCCGAACTAGCGGCGAGATGCGAATCTCAAATTTCTTGCTTTGGCAGATCGCGTATGCTGAGATTTACGTGACGGATACGCTTTTTCCCGATTTTCGCCGGTCGCACATCTTCGAGGCGATCGCAGAATATCAAAGGCGCGACCGACGCTTTGGTGCCGTCGAATCTTCGAATCGAGACGCCCAACTATTGCCGTCAATATGAAAACTCGACTTTTGACTGCCGGGGTCGCCCTGCCGATCTTGATCGCTTCGATTGTCCTGCCTTGGTACTTTCCGGATACTGTATGGATATTTGTCGGAATAGCCGTTCTTGCGCTGGCGGCCGGACTCTTCGAATTCTTCTCTCTTACAAAGAAGCTTGAGCTCAAGGCAGACGCCGCGATCGCCTATCTGGGTGCTTCAGCTCTTATCGTCGCGTTTATCTTCGACGCTCCCGCTACGTCGCCAGACCTCCTGCTCGTAACGATCGCGCTATTGATGATCGTTGTATTGACAACACAGGCATTCAGATTTCAAAAGGATTTCTCGAAGCTGTTAACCGGTATCGGCGTAACGATCCTCGGTGTATTCTACGTTGCTTTTCTTGGCGGCTTTCTGATCTCTACGCGTGTCGGATTCGAATCAATACCAGGGCTTTCTACCGATCTCCTTTTGTATTTCTTTACCGTGATCTTTGGATCGGACGCAGGAGCATATTTTTCGGGTAAGGCACTCGGTAAACACAAATTGTCCCCCGCGATCTCACCAGGCAAAACGGTCGAAGGCCTTATTGGCGGAATCTTTGCGGCGGCCGTGTTCGGATCCCTTTGCACATACACTTTTTTTCCGGAATTGCCATACCAATATTCGATCTCGCTTGCGATCGTTATGGCTGCGGTCGGGGTCCTCGGCGATCTCGTCGAAAGTGCTATAAAGCGCGGATCCAAGGCAAAAGACGCTGCGAACATCCTTCCCGGCCACGGTGGCCTTCTCGATCGCCTCGACAGTCTGCTCTTCAACGCGCCAATCCTTTATTATTTCGCCAAATTCTATTTTTGATCCCCGTTGATCAGCCGGAACGTATCGCGGGCGATCAGCAGTTCCTCATTCGTTGGCACAACGCCCAGACGAATTCTCGAACCTCCTCGTTCGAAAAAACCCTCGCGTCCGTCATGCAAGCGATCATTCTTGTCTTCGTCGACGTCGATGCCAAACCATTCAAGATCGCTGCAAATGATCGATCGGATCCGCGCAGAATTTTCGCCGATGCCTCCGGAAAATATGATCGCGTCTGCACCGTTCATGGCCGCGATATATGAACCGACGTACTTCCTTATTCGATAACAAAAGATCTCGATAGCCAGTCTTGCCCGGCGGTCTCCGGATTCGTCAGCTTCCGCGTTAAGCTCGCGCATGTCGTTTGTTAGCCCTGATACCCCTAGGAGGCCGGATTGTTTGTTCAGCAGATTGTCGACGTCGTGAACACTCATCCCTTCTTTGTCGCAGATGAACTCGACTATCGCCGGGTCAATATCGCCGGACCGAGTACCCATTACAAGTCCCTCGAGTGGGGTGAAGCCCATTGATGTGTCAATAGAATCGCCATTTTTGACCGCGGCGATCGAACAGCCGTTTCCCAAGTGGAGCGTTATAATATTCACTTCGTCTCTTGGAATGTTATTACTCGTTCGAAATTGGTAGGCGATGTAACGATGCGAGGTTCCGTGAAACCCGTAACGCCTGATCTTGTGGCGTCGGTAGAATTGGTAGGGAATGGCGTAAAGATAAGCGTGTTCGGGCAAAGTATGGTGAAACGCCGTGTCGAACACTGCAACCTGCGGCATCGACTTGCCGAAGTTCGCCGTAGCAGCCTGAATACCCTGTAAATTTGCCGGATTATGCAGCGGAGCGAGTTCGATACATTCGTTGATCTCGCTAAGCACTTCTTCATTGATCAAGACTGATCTGGAAAATCGTTCGCCGCCGTGGACCACTCTGTGCCCAATAGCGTGGACATCCGCAAGCCCGTCAATTCCGTCGATATTTGCATCAGCGGACGCTATCCACTTGAGAACAATGTCGAGTGCCGAACGGACGTCGCGAATCGGCTCGGCAGACCTCAATGAAAAGCCGTTGTCCGATTCGAAATTTATGGTCGCTGCTCCGCCAAGACGCTCTATTTGGCCACGTGCGAGCGTACGATCGGTTTTCTTCTCTATCTGCTCTGTACCAGTCGCTATAAGTTGAAATTTGAGAGAGGAGCTTCCGCAATTCAGTACGAGAATGTTCATGCTCATCAGTTTACCGCAACATCGAGGCGTCGTTGCATTCTCAATAAACTGCTAGTATTATTCCGCATTGGAAAGTTGTGGCATTATGAACGCCTTAGTTCGGAATAACGACGACAATAATTGAAGGGCGAGTGCGTTAATTTGTGACGTCCCGCCTTTCGTTTGTCGCCGACCGAGAGGCGTTTTTTCTTTGCCTGAAAGAAGGATGATCCGGGAAATATTTCAGAGCTAGATACTGACAATGTTAGATATACTGGGAAATTTGGAACGTACGCATACTTGCGGGGAGCTTCGTGAAGCAAACGTGGGGGACAGCGTGGTCTTGATGGGTTGGGTCGCGAAGAAGCGCGATTTTGGCGTATTCACTTTTATTGACCTTCGCGACCGCGACGGCGTTACGCAAGTCGTTGTGAGCCAAGAGGATTCGAATGAAGCGCATACCAAAGCGAAGAATATCCGTGGTGAGTTCGTCCTTGCAGTCCGAGGCACTGTCGTTGCCCGCTCGGAGAGCACGCGGAACCAAAAACTCGCGACGGGCGATGTTGAGATAAAGGTCGACGAATTGCTCGTTCTAAACGACGCGAAAGTTCCGCCATTCCAGCTTGAGGTGGCAGGCAGCGAGAACCTGGCGGCCGAAGATACGCGATTGAAATATCGCTACCTCGACCTTCGTCGGCCTCAGCTTCAGAACAACATCCGCATGCGGGCAAAAGCTGTGCGGGCGATCCGTGAATACTTTGATAATCAAGGCTTTATCGAGATCGAAACACCTATTCTTCTTAAATCAACACCGGAAGGTGCGCGTGATTTCGTCGTGCCGTCGCGGATACACACTGGCAAATTCTTTGCGTTGCCGCAGTCGCCGCAAATACTCAAACAGATCACAATGATCGCCGGGTTCGATAAATATTACCAGATCGCCCGCTGCTTCCGAGATGAAGATCTTCGAGCGGACCGCCAGCCGGAGTTTACGCAGCTTGACATGGAAAGGTCGTTCGTTAATCGCGAAGCGGTTTACCGCGAAATGGAAGGCATGTTCGGGCATGTTTTCAAGCTCATCGGCGTTGATCTGCCCACAGAATGGCCGCGAATGACCTATGCAGAGGCCATGCGTCGCTACGGATCGGACAAACCCGATCTGCGGTTTGGAATGGAATTACGGGACCTGAGTGCGTCGTTGAAGGGAACGGACTTTGCTCCGTTCGTTGAGACGCTCGAAAAAGGCGGAGAGATCAGGTGCATTATCGTTAATGGCAAAGCCGACTATTCGCGGAAGCAGACCGACGAGCTCCAGGAGTTTGTTAAGCGTTATGGTGCGGGTGCGATGGCTTGGATCAAAGTGGGCGACGAAACAACCTCGTCGCTCCTAAAAGTTCTTGGTGAAGCGAAGATCGCTGAACTGGTCGCTGCCGCAAGCGCAGCAAAAGGTGATGCAGTCCTCATCGTTGCAGGCAAAAAAAGTGTCGTTGCCGCCGCCTTGGGGGCTCTTCGCAACGAAGTTGCCCGACGTGAGAACCTGATCGACCGCGGCAAATACGAATGTCTGCTAGTCACCGAGTTTCCGATGTTTGAACACGATGAGGAGACAGATTCGTATATGGCGGCACACCATCCGTTCACATCGCCGATGGACGAGGATCTGGAGATGTTTAAGACAGCGGTGAATGACCCATCCCAGCACAATTTGCTCGGAAAGGTTCGGGCGAAGGCGTATGACGCCGTCATAAATGGATACGAATGCGCGGGCGGCTCGATCCGTATTCATCAGAAGGACGTTCAGGCACTGAATTTCAAAGCTCTAGGCATGTCTCCGGAAAGTGCTCGTGCCCAGTTCGGTTTTTTCCTCGACGCCTTGGAGTACGGCACTCCGCCGCACGGCGGGTTCGCAGCCGGCATTGAGCGCATCTGTATGATTCTGGTCGGTACCGAAAACATTCGCGATGTCATGGCGTTTCCCAAGACCGCCTCGGCTCAGGACCTGATGATGGACTCACCGGGCGTGGTTGACGGATCACAATTGGCGGAACTCGGAATAAGGGTTTCAGACGAATCTAAGTAGTTGCATCGGCCGCTTCTCGTTCGTCAACAACTTAAATCGAACAATTGGGGTTATGTTATCGTATTGTAATACTGACGATGCCTAAAAAATTCGACACAAATCCGCTCGATCCGGAGTTTCCAGAAAAGGCAAAAGCACAAACGGCCCCTGTTGGCGAATACACTTCCCCGTCGCACCGGTATAAAACCGCCGAGATCCCGGCGTCGCCTGGCAGCGTGACCGAAGAAGATACGCGACGCTTCGATGAGGCCCAGTTCAAGGCCTATTCATTTCAAGGTGGGCAGGTACCGATTCTGAACCGGACCCCGGAGTTTCCCTCGAAGGTCGATAGTTCAAATCGAACGGTAGCTAAGGCCGGGCTTCCGGAAAAATGGCTAATTGGCCTGCCGTATATTCCTTTCTCCATCGGACTGGTCGCTAGCCTTATACTTTTGCTGATCTTACCCAAAGAGGAGACGAAGGTCAGGTTTCACGCGGCCCAGGGCGGCGCCGCCCACGTTGGGATCCTGATAGTTACAACGATCCTAAGTGTGGTCGGCAACGTAACAGACTTCGCTGATTTCGGGCGAGTTGTTTTCACGGCAGTAACGACGATCTTGTTGCTCATCTTTGCCTTCAAGGCGTGGAGCGGCAAACCGGTCCACATTGCTCCGGTCGAGGACCTTACCAACTGGCTGGAGGACAAGATCGGCCCGATAAAATCTTAGTTTTTCTGGGAAGCCGAACGAAGGTTGACAGCTCAACACCATTTCGGTATTCTCCAATCGACAATTTAATGCAAGGGGAGTAGATCACCTTTTCAGGTCCTTTGGGTCGTCATTACGAACAGAACTGTTCCGGCTCAATGGAAAAGCATCAAGACCTTGCGCGACTTATATAGAAGTCCGCGCAGGGTTTTTTCTATGCGGACGTGAATTCACTGAATAAGGATCACGTATGAATCTATTTCCATTAGCTGATTATTGGTGGCTGTATCTTGCGTTTACAGTCTTTGTGCTCTTGATGCTCGCCTTGGACCTCGGTGTTTTTCACCGAAAGGAACACGAGGTCTCGATCAAAGAAGCAAGCATCTGGAGCGTCGTCTGGGTCTCTCTTGCACTCGTCTTTAACTTCTTACTTTATCGTTACGCTCTCTGGTGGTTCCCACAGGATGAGCGGCTAATGTCGACCCCGGGCTTCGTTCCGGATGTTGCTGCGTGGACGGTCGCACTCGAATTCCTGACAGGTTACGTAGTCGAGAAATCCCTCTCGGTAGATAACATTTTCGTATTCGTTGTTGTGTTTGCATATTTCGCGATACCAGCGAAATATCAGCACCGCGTGCTATTTTACGGCATCCTTGGAGCTTTGGTCTTTAGGGCCATCTTTATCGGAATGGGCTCGTGGCTGATGCAGTTCCATTGGGTGATCTACCTGTTCGGCGGCTTTCTGATTCTGACCGGACTCAAGATGATGTTCGGTCCCGAAAAAGAGATCGACCCCGAGAAGAACTTCGCGATACGGCTTTTCAAACGTTTCATGCCCGTTACGCCGAAGTTGCATGGTAAGAACTTTTTCGTTCGCGAGAATGGCCGATGGGCTGCGACGCCGTTATTCATTGCTCTGTTGTTCCTCGAGATGACCGACATCATCTTCGCGGTCGATTCGGTTCCGGCGATCTTTGCCATAACTGCTGAGCCGATGATAGTTTTCACATCGAATATCTTCGCGATCCTTGGGCTCAGGTCGATGTATTTCATGTTGGCGGGAGCGGTCAGCAAATTCTACTTGCTGAAATATGGCTTGGCGGTCGTGTTGGTCTTTGTCGGGCTGAAGATGATCTGGCTCAACGACTTATGGGGCGGGAAGTTCCCGGTCACGTGGTCGCTGGGTATAATTTTGTCCACGATAGCGGCGTCGGTGGTGGCTTCGCTCCTAATTCCGGTCAAAAGGCATGACGTCTTGCCTGGCCCGGGTCCGGACGGCCCGCCGCAGTAAGTATACCGATCTTGCTGTGCTAAACTGGTGCAAACGCTATGGATATTGATATATCGATACAGGAAAGGTACTCGCCAAAGGGCATTTGCTTCGGGTGCGGGCCTGCAAATCAGAAGGGGTTGCGGATCCGGAGCTTTGCCGACGGCGACGAGTTGGTAGCGGAATGGCATGCAAAGCCCGAGCATCAGGCGTTTCCGGGCGTGCTAAATGGTGGGATCATTGGGGCTTTGCTTGATTGCCATTCAAACTGGGCGGCGGCATATCACCTGATGAAAAAGGCCGGGGCGGACGAAGCTCCGTTCACGGTGACGGCGGAGTTCCATGTCAAACTCCTTCGCCCGACGCCGATCGACGGCCCGATCACCCTGAAAGCGCGCGTGGTAGAATCGACCGACACCAAAGCCACGGTCGAGGCCGAATTGAGCGCCGGCGGCAAGGTGTGCGACACCTGCCGCGGCGTTTTTGTCGCCGTAAAGGAAGGCCATCCCGCATTTCACCGATGGTAGTCCGATCCCAGGTTCGGGTAGTCCGGTTGCGGGCTGGTGGGGTGATGATGGTGGCTGATGGGTTGAAATCCGAAACTGGTGACGTGGCTGATGTCGGCAGGCAGGTAAGAATGCCTTGGCTGATAGCTTGCAGCCACGTATCGGTGCCGTGAGTTCTGTCCACACTTTGCCGGACGATCAAGCAAGTGCATCAGCCTCCATCAGTCATCGAGACCGGCATTCGAGAAGATCAACGATTAGGCACACCAAATAAGCCGCCCATCAGGCAACCAACCGCTTCCTCGCATCAGCAAACCGACAACGCCATAGACCAGTCGTTTTGATCAGCCCACCTTTCAAACTGTCGATAAGGCTTCGGCCTTTACCTTTCCAAACGCCTCATTTCCTCGAAACCTTTCCAAACATCTCGATCGCCCCAACCATCGCATTCTGTATTCCAATCCCCGCCGCCCCGTGCGATGATTGCACTCGTGAACGGTACTCGACCTTCCTATCACTTCTCGAACTAATTAATGGGAGATTTTTTAGGAAGGCATCGGGTAGACTTTCAAAAGTGACTTCTCGCGTATCTACAACCGCATACACCTCGTTCGACATCTTAGGACGTGTGACGGGGCATAAGCAGACGACGGACGGCAAAGAGTACGAGACCGATTACACGTATAATTTATCGGGAGCTTTGATCGAGCAGACCTATCCTTCGGGCCGGAAAGTGAAGAACGTAATAGACAACAACGGCGATCTTTCTATGGTGCGGAGTGCGAAGTGCATGGACTCGACGCCCGGAAACTGCCTCGAAGGGGTTTTACAAAAGGCTTTATGCTATTAGCTAATGCCAATAAGCGGAGGCTAGGCGCGGCGGGTTTGAAATCTGAGATCTGTGTGTCCAAGACAAGCAAGCGGGACGGGAGGATCGGATCCTCTCGTCCCGCTTGGTGCTACGTACTTTATGGCTTCAGTTTAGAAAAAGCGGATCGTGTAAGACGCCTTCAACCCTCTTCCTTGTTCCGGCAAGATGTCCTTGATGAAATTCGAGTGATTTCGGTAGAGCTTGTCACCGAGATTGGTACCGCCGACCGTAAAGATGTGAGCGTATTTTTCCGTGGCATAAACGTACGAAGCGTTTATGTTGAATAGCGTATATCCATCCGTTGGCGTTTCGAGTTCGAAGGTGTTGTAAAAGTCTTTCTTTGATGCAAACAGCACTTCCGGCCGCACGCTCAGGCCTTCGTAACGGAAGTCCAGACCTAGCCTTAGCCGGGCGGGCGGAATTCGCGGTACGGCGGTATCTAGGCTCTTGATCCGGGCACTGACGATATCCGCGCTTACAAAAGCTCCGAGGTAATCCGTTATATCGAAATCGGCAGAGAGGTCGAATCCGGTAAATCGGCTGTCGCTCTGAAAAAAGGCACCAACCGGCAACCCGTCTTCGACATCGACGAAGCCGTCTTCGTTCTCGTCTTGCGGAGCGAGGAAAATAAAATTATCGATGTCGTAGTAGTAGAAACTGCCGTTGAGGCGGACGCGGCTGAAGTTCTGCCGCAGGCTGAGTTCGATGCCGTTCGAGCGTTCGCGGGTCAAGTTCAGATCGCCGACCTCAAACGTCACGGTGCCGATATGCGGGCCAAGGTTATAGATCTCCTCGAGGCCCGGTGCCCGAAATGACGTGCTGAAATTGGTTATGAATGCTGCACCTTCCCATAGCCGGAACCGCACACCGGCCGCTCCCGAAAAACCAGTGAAATCGCGGTCTGGAAGATCAGTGTTGACCGGGTTATATTGATTGTTCTCGACACGCCCGCCAAACTGCAACGCAACGCGGTCAAAGCTAAATTCCTGAAGCGCGAACGCCGCAAAATTGTTGTGGCGGACCCTGCCGTCGATCAGACTTTCCGCACCGACCGTCAGATAGCTTCGGCGAAAGCCCTCGAATCCAAATTGGCCGGTCAGGTTCTTGTACTTCGCTTGCTTGAACGCTGCCCGGTACGAGAACACGTCGTTGTCGAACGTCGTGGCGCTCTCGTCAACACCGTCTTCGGTCTCGACTTCCTGGTGCCTGTAGTCCGTAAAGTCGATCAAGAAGTTTCCCTGTGCGATCGGTCCTTTTATGTCACGGAAACCACCGCGAAAGCGGAAGTTGTTGCGGCGCATTTTTATGTCGATCTGTTCATCGGGCACTTCGGGCAAGCTATTCGCGAACTCATCGCGGATAGCAAAAATGTCATATTGGCAAGGCTCGCCTTTGCCGGCCTTTGGCTCCTCGTCGCAATCCCCGGTCAAGAACGCGCCTTCTTCGAAAAGCGGAGCGTACGGGACGCCGTAACGTCTTCGATCGAGAACGATCCCGCCGCGGATAAAGTACTTGTCTGAGAAATAACCGACACCAAAATTACCACCGGTCGCACGCGAGGCCGAGTTCGG
>JBBQTV010000054.1:0-18637 GCA_038212935.1 Pyrinomonadales bacterium
GTGCTCGGCGTGACGGAGACCGCAGTCGGTGTTTTCTGGTGCTCATCTATCTGAGCGATGTGGTCGGTCCGCGTCGGTTCGGCAGACTTCGTCGAGGTTTGCTGCGGGGTTTCCTTGGCGGGTTCGGCCTTCGGCGGTTCAACTATTTCCGGCGCGACCATTCGCGAGATCTCAAGGTCGCTGACCCCGAGATCAAAGTCTGCCGCATAAAGGCTAAATGCAACGGCCGTAATAAAAAGTGCACCGACGGCGAGAGCTGATACCAGAAAATAGCGGCCGCGATCGCCTGCACGCGTGCCCGATTCTGATTCGATCATTTTTTCAAACATTTGATTTCCTCCTGTCAATTTTCCGGTGCCATCCGATCTCAACGCTTTGACGCACTCAGCGTCGGCGTCTGTCCACTTAGACACGCTCTTGATCAAAAGGTTCCCAGATCACAGAACAAAACTTTTGCATCGGGCCCCGACGAACGGTAAACTCAGGTAAATGTTCGCAGAGCTATACGGTAACGAGGACGCAAAACAGCACGCCCGGCATCTATTGAAGGTCGGGCGCGTCCCGCATTCGTTCCTGCTAGCCGGCCCGGACGGTATCGGCAAACGCCTGTTCGCGCTCGAGCTGGCGCGTGCATTCGTCTGCACCGAGCCGATCGATGGCGAAGGCTGCGGAAAGTGTTCGGCCTGCGGGCGTGTGGTGAGGTTCGCTTATCCGGAGCCGACCGACAAGAGTAAGGATGAATACAAGAAGGTCTTCTTCAGCGAGCATCCCGACGTAGGAACCGTCGTTACATACAAACGCCTGATCTTGGTCGATGCGATCCGCGACCTGGAACGCGAAGCAAACTTTCGCCCGTATGAGGCGAACGCCAGATTTTTTATCGTCGATGAAGCCGAAAAGCTCAACGACAATGCGGCGAACGCACTACTCAAAACGCTCGAAGAACCGCCGGATTCGACCTATCTGATCCTCGTGACCTCGCGGCCCGATCACCTGCTGCCGACCATTCGTTCACGCTGCCAGATGCTGCGATTCACGCCCGTCGCTGCGGAGGAGATCGCCCGCTGCCTGATCGCCAAGTCGGCCTTTCACGGTGACGAAGCCAAACTCGTCGCCCGGCTCGCTAATGGAAGCATCGCCAATGCGATGTCATTCGATCTTGAAAAATTTCGTTCGATACGCGAGTCGATGCTCGGTGTGGTCGAAAATGTCATCACCAGCGGAAATATTCCGCCCCTGCTTCAGATGTCTGAAAGTATGAACGACGCCAAAGGCAAAGAGGATTACGAGCCATCAATAGATGTTCTCGAATCGTTGGTACGCGACGTCTGGTTGCTAAAAAATTCGGCTGGCAGCGACGCGATCATCAACATCGACCTCGCTGCCAAACTTGGTGAACTGGCAGCTTTGGGCGATTCACGCAAAATGGGAAACTGGCTATCGTCAATAGAAGAAATGCGTCAGAACTTCGCCGCGAATATTAACCGAAAGGTCGCGACGGATGCTTTGTTTCTAGAGATGGCCGCCGGCTGATCCGGTTCATGACTGCTTCTATGGTACTTTTCGTTAACATGACAGGAGGAAATATGTTTCGAACGATCTTAGCGTTGCTTGTATGTCTCGTCGGCTTTCAGATAGCTGGTGCTCAAACGGATGTTCCGAAGGAGGTCCGCGGCGGCGTACTCAATGGCAAAGCAATAAGTCTGCCCAAACCTGTTTATCCTGAAGAGCTTCGCGGAACCGATGAGAAGGGGCTCGTCCGGATCAATGTGGTCATCGACGAGGAAGGAAACGTGATAAGCGCAGTTCCATACTTCCTTACCGACGAAGAAAAGGCTTCCGCGCCGAAAGCCGGCGAAATTCGCATTGCCGAAGCTAAAGAACCGCCTCACCCGCTTCTGGTCGAAGCGGCCCGAACAGCAGCAATGGAGGCAAAGTTTTCACCTACGAAACTCAGCGGCGTGGCGGTAAGAGTTTCTGGGATCATCATTTATAATTTCGCCGTCGGGCCGCCGATAGGCTCATCCTCAGCCCCAGTCTCGGGTGCTAAGACCATCAGCGGTGGAGTTCTAAACGGCAAAGCGACCTCGCTTCCCCGACCGGAATATCCTGCGGCCGCACGCGCCGTGCGGGCTGGGGGAGCGGTTACGGTTCAGGTAGAGGTCGATGAAAGCGGTAACATCGTTGAAGCATCCGCGGTTTCCGGCCATCCGCTTCTCCGCGCGTCTGCTGTAGCAGCCGCGAGGGAAGCGAAATTTTCTCCGACTACGCTTCAGGGCCAGCCGGTCAGGATCAGGGGCGTTATCACATATAATTTTGTCCCTCCGCCTGAGCCGCGGTAGACTTTTGAAGTATGCAAGAGGCTGAACCGCCGATAATGGCGACTACATTCGAACGCAAAATGGCCGCCGCGGGTTTCGGCGTTATGACGCTCGGCGCCGCATTGGTCTGGTACGTTGACCCGACGAGAGCTAAATTTCTGCCCGCCTGCCCGCTTTATGTCACGACAGGCTACGCTTGCCCGGGCTGCGGGCTGACGCGTGGATTCCACGCTCTATTTCACGGTGATTTCGTCAGGGCGTTGGACTTCAACGCCTTGATCCCGCTCTTCATTCTGATCTTTGGTTTCTTTTATCTGTCGATGTTTCTGGTAGCGGTTCGGGGCCGGGCGTTTCCGACATGGTCACTCTCGCTACCCGCCATCTGGGGCTTGCTTGTCTTGTTGCTTGTCTTTGGATTTGTGCGAAACCTTCCGTATCATCCGTTTAGCGTCTTATTCCCGTAAAGAATTTCGCCACAGAGAACGCAGAGATAAGCGAGCTGTCGCTTTTCTTCATGAACAGCCAAGCTACGAATTGAGGATTCGCTTTGAATGGATATGCGGCAAATGGTTTTGCGAAATCACTCGAAAAACCTCTGCGCCCTCTGTGGCTAAACCTTACGTGATCTGAACAAGCGGCTTTTCATCAAGGAGCGATTTGGCAGCCGCGCCTTCTTTCCTGAGTAGTTCGACTTCTTTCACAAATTCCTCAACGATATCTTCTCCGCCGACGCGCCGCATGGGGACGCCGTCCTTAAATATCATGCCGACGTTACGGCCAAACGTGATCCCAAGCTGCGAATCGTGCGCCTCGCCGGGGCCGTTTACCGCGCAACCCATTATCGATAGGTGCAGCGGCTCTTCGACATGCGCGAGACGCCGCTCGACCTCGGTCACTATCTCGACGAAATTATCGATATCCAGCCGCCCGCAAGTCGGGCATGCAACGACCGTAACGCCGCGTTTGCGAAGCTCTAGCGATTTTAATATTTCCCAGCCGACGCGAACCTCTTCGTGCGGCTCGGCGGCGAGCGAAACGCGGATCGTGTCGCCGATGCCTTCGTGAAGCAATATGCCAAGCCCGATCGCCGATTTGATCGTCCCGCCAAAAGGCGTTCCCGCCTCGGTCACGCCGAGATGCAGCGGATAATCTACCTTCGCCGCCATCAGCCTGTAAGCCTCGACCATGCGATTTACGTCCGATGCCTTGAGCGAAATTATCGTGTTTGAAAAGCCAAGATCCTCGAGAATGCGGATGTGCCGCATCCCGGATTCGACCATAGCCTCGGGCGTAGCGGTTCCGTACTTTTTGAGCAGGTCTTTCTCAAGCGAACCGCCATTGACGCCGATGCGGATCGGCACCTTCTGTGCCTCAGCCGCCCGAACCACCTCGCGAACGCGGTCGATCGAACCGATATTGCCGGGATTTATGCGCAGCTTGTCGATGCCAGCGTCTAGCGCCTTCAGGGCCAGCTTGTAGTGAAAATGAATATCGGCGACGATCGGCACATTCGTCCGTTTTCGGATCTCGTACATCGCAGCCGCAGCGTCGTCATCCGGAACTGCGATTCGCACGATCTCGCAACCGGCTTCGACCATCTGCTCGATCTGGCGGATCGTGCCTTCGACGTCGGTAGTGTCCGTCTTGGTCATGGACTGCACCGCCACCGGCGCACCTCCGCCGACCTGCACATCGCGGATCATGACCGCCTTAGAAACTCGTTTCATAAAGTTTGGAGTTCCAGCTTTAGCTGGCCCACGGTGACGACGGAGCCGCCTAAAGGCGGTACTCCGCACTAAAAGAACTTTGATACATCCAGGAACAGCGTAAACACCATCAGCAGAAGTATGATGCCGAGGCCTGCCATTTGAATCTTTTCGCGGAACGCCATCGAGAGCGTTTTGCCGAACCACGACATGACCTTCTCGATCCCGAGCACCATGATCTGGCCACCGTCCAACAGCGGTATCGGTAATAAGTTGAACACGCCAAGGTTTAGACTGATAACAGCCAGGATCGCGAACAGGCCTGCAAATCCGTCTTCCTTAACTACGTTCGAAATGATCCCGACGATTCCGACCGGTCCCGCTAGGCCCGCGTCCTTGACCGCGCGTTCACCTGAGAAAAGCTGACCGAAAACACGGCCCGTCAGGGCAATGATCTCGTAATTAGAGTTAACAGCGAATGACGCCGACTGCCCGAGCGTTGCCGGTTCACGAACTGACGATCCGGTGCCGCGAAGCTCCACGCCGATGCGCGCCTGGCCGCCATCTTGCACTGCGGCGGTTACGGCAAGGTTCTTGCGTTCGCCGTTTCGCTCGACCAAAATGTCCAGCGGTGCACCCTTGTTCTCCTGAACAAGCGTCATGAAATTCGGCACATTGCGAACGTTCGTTCCATTCACGGCCAGAATGCGGTCGCCATTCTCCATTCCACCCGCAAGAGCAGGCGAATCCGGCATTACATTTCGTGCAAACACTTCCTGCGCGCCGGTTTCGGGCCGCATCTGCGGATCGCCGAAAGCCTGTCCGCGGCGGTCCGCCTTGGCCGGAGCCAATGTCAGCGGAATATTCTCGCCGTTTCGTTCAACGACGATCTGCAGCGGTTTCTCTGGTGAGATCGCCGAACTTGTTTCCACCTTGCGCCATGTCGGATTCTGCTCGCCATCGAAAGCAACGATGCGGTCGCCGGCACGAACACCCGCTCGTTCGGCTGCTCCGTTCGGTTCGACGTACGAGATGATCGGGTCCGGCATCGCCGGCACGCCATATATCATCGCCGCCGCGAACGGGATCGCCAGCGCGAGCATTATATTCATGAACGGCCCACCGATCATGACAAGAAATTTCTGCCATCGCGGCCGAAGCTCATAAAGCTCCGATTCCGGGACGGTCTCGCCAGTCGATTCGCCGCCCTCAAGCGCCGCAGTCTCCTCGTCGCCGTAGAGCTTTACGTACGCCCCGAGCGGAATGGCCGAGATGCGATAATCCGTGTGTCCGCGTTTGAAACCCCAAATACGCGGCCCGAGTCCAAAAAACGAATACGCCTCGACCCGCATCCCGAACATCTTTGCCACGATAAAATGGCCAAATTCATGGATGTTGATCGCAACGCCGAGAACGAATACTACGGCAAGTATGACTAATAAAATATCTGGCATATAAAGTAAATCTATCTAAATATCTCCGCTTGATTAGAACACCAAACGGCACTCGGCGTTGTAACTAAATCGCGGCCGCCGCAACCCCTAGCTTCATTATAGCGCGCGCCCTTGCCCATTCGTCAGCCTCGACAACGGCTTCGAGCGAATCCGCCGGGCGGGATTCATGGTCGTCCATGACCGCGGCGTTAATGACTGCGATCTCATTTATACGGATCTTTCCATCCAAAAATGCTTGGACGCTCACCTCATTCGCGGCGTTCAATGCGGCCGGCAGCGTTCCGCCTTCGCGAAGCGCCCGATATGCCAGCGCGAGGCTCGGAAAGCGGTCGAGGTCCGGCTCTTCGAACGACAGGTCGCTGATTCGCGCCAGATCGAGCGGTTCCATTGAACATGTGCGGCGGTCCGGATAGGTTAACGCGTATTGGATCGGGTGCCGCATATCCGTCACTCCCAGCTGCGCAATAATGGAACCATCTACCATCTCGACCATCGAATGAACGATCGATTGCGGATGCACAATGACCGATATCTGATCCGCTCCCAAGTCAAACAACCACCTGGCTTCTATAACCTCAAGCCCTTTATTCATAAGGGTTGCGGAATCTATCGAGATCTTGTCGCCCATCTTCCAGTTCGGATGATTCAGAGCGTCTTCTATCGTCGCAGTAGCGATCTCTTCCTTGGTTTTCGTCCGAAACGGCCCACCCGATGCGGTCAGGACCAGCCGTTTGACCTCCGACGTTTTTTCGCCGCGAAGGCATTGATGAATAGCGTTGTGCTCGGAATCCACCGGCAATATCTCGGCGCCTGACGCTGCGGCGGCCGCCGTCATCAGTTCGCCTGCCATCACCAGCGTTTCCTTGTTTGCCAGTGCGATTCGTTTGCCGGCCTCTATCGCCCGCAGCGTCGGCACGAACCCGACCGCGCCGACCGTTGCCGAGACGACTGTCTCGGCTTTGCTATGGGTCGCAACGGCGATAAGGCCGCTTTCGCCGATTTCGATCTGGGGGACGTCCGCACCGCGATCAGACAATTCACGGTGAAGCGTTTCCGCACAAATCTCATCATCGCACGACACCAAATCGGGTTTAAACTGTGCGATTTGGTCAGCAAAAAGCTCCATATTCCGTCCGGCCGCCATTGCAACGACCCGAAGGTCGCCGAGTTCGTCGATAACTTTTAGCGTGTTGCAGCCAATGGAACCTGTGGAGCCGAGGATTGAAATACCTTTCATAAGAGACTCAGAAGCCTAAAGATTAACATATCGCTGAACTAAACGGCACGGATGTTGCGGTCAAACACATTGCAATGCATGTTGGAGTATCGTCTTGATACAAAGTCGGTTTCATGATTAGAGGATTCGAAACGTTGTGGCGTTTGGGTTCACTATCAGGCACAGGCTCCTCACCCCGTCCGGACGTGCAAATCTTACTGAAATTAAGGAGAAATGCTATGAAAAGGACAATTACTTTTGCACTTTTGCTCGGGATGGCGGCGATCTTCGTTCCTGCAGCTGAGGCAAGGACATCAGCAGCGACGTCGATCTTGTCAGAACAAGTGTGGGAAAACCAGGATCGGCGTGGCCGATATGACCGACGGAATCAGCGGAGGAGCGACCGTCGATATGGACGGCGTGACCGACGTGATGATCGGCGTTACGGACGCTACGACCGCCGCGATGATCGCCGCTACGGACGAAATGGAAGATACGATCGTGGCCGAGCTTACTCGTACACCACTTCCCGTTACGTTCGCCGATGGGGCCGAACTTATCGCGAATACATCCGCGTAACCCGGCTTCCAAACGGACGCACCAGAACGCATGTCATCCGACGAGTGCGCGTTCGCTGATCAACAAGCCCCCCGCAAAGCAGGCTTTCTCTGCGCTCTATCCTGTCCGAATGCCGAGAATGCCTGTTTTTTCTCTAGGACATCATTGCGGATCAGCAAATTCACCGGGAGCATCCAGCCTGTCGGTCTTCGCGATCCCCGCCGCCTGCTTGTCCGCGAGAAACTGATTGAATTCGGCCGAACGATTGCGCGGAACGCTGAGCGTTTTCCAGTCGCTCGCCCGCAAATGTTTGGCGAGAAATACGATCTGCCCAACGTGATACGCGTAGTGCGTAAGTTGCCGGTTGATAGCCTCAACGACCGTATGCGACTCGCCGCGAATGGCCACCGTTTTCTCAAGATCGTCGGGCGTTAGCGCATCAAGCGCATCAAAAAGTGTCGTCCAGCCCGATTCCCAAAATTCCATCAACGACTCTCGCGTATCGCCGATCAGCTCAAATTCGGAATCTCGATTCCGGTCCGCCTTTTCGCCGTCCGTCGTCAGAAACTCTGTCCACCGCGACCGTTGATTGCCCGCTATGTGCTTGACCATCAACGCGAGCGAATTCGATTCGTCATCGATCCGGGCAAAGAATTCTTCGTCGCTAACCTGCGCGAGTGCACGCTCCGCCAACCCCTTATAACTGCGAAAAGAGTAAAGCGCATCGTTTAGAAAATTTGAAGCCAATTCAGACATGAATATCTTCTTGAAGCCTCCGCTTGAATCCCGCGAGCATCTTTTGCACCGCGATTATTTCACCTGCATGGGCTTCGTATAGATCCGTCTTCAAAAACTCAAGATCATGAGCCATCAAACAGTAGTATTCCAAACGCTTTGCCAGCGACAATGCATAGTTTATTGACGATGCGAACTCAGCGTCGTTAGCCTTCGCTGCACCTTCAGCAATATAAGCGGGAATATCCACGGCTGTCTTTCGCAACGAATGGCGCAACCCAAAGGTCTCCTCCCTCGGGAACTCTGCAGTTAGCTTATACGTCACGAGAGCAAGATCATGCGCCTTCTGCCATACCTTCAGGTTTCTAAAATCCTGCATAATGTTCTAATTCAAGCGATAAGCTTTTAGCCTTAAGCCATAAGCAAAAAATCGGCTTAGAGCTAATAGCTTACGGCTTTACTTCAAAAACTAAACCAGCCCCATCAACGACCTTCCGACCGCTTTACGACTAATCGACTCTTGCTCGCCGGTCCTCATATTCTTGATCGTCACCTTACGTTCTGCTATCTCGGATTCGCCGAGGACGGCGACGAAGGGGACCTTTATCTGGTCGGCGTACTTCATTTGTTTGCCGAATTTGTCCGGCTCAGGATAAACGGTCACGCGAATTCCCTGAGAGCGAAGTTCCGCAGCGAGCTTGAGCGATTCGGCGATGGTCTCTTCGCTCCAGATCGTGACCATTACGTCGGCCGGAGCTGACGCGGCGATCTCCGGCGGAAACATCCCGCGTTCGTCCATCACGACGAGAATGCGTTCGAGTCCGAGTGAAAATCCACATGCCGGTATCTGTTCCTTGGCGAACATACCGATCAACCCGTCGTAACGCCCGCCGCCGCCGAGGCTTCCGGCCAGGTCGGGCACGTTGATCTCAAAGATCGCACCTGTGTAATACGAGAGCCCGCGGGCAAGCGATGGGTCCAATTGGACCGGACAATCACCCGCAAATTTAAGGATATGGCCGATATCGGTCAAAACTTCATTACTGACGATGTTGATGAGATTGCTCACTATCGTTCGGTTCACGTCCTTGCCGTCATCAACTATCTTCTGCGTCTGTTCAAAAATGTCGAGCAGCATCGCAGATGCCGATTCGTCTATCCCGCGTTCGGCCAGTTCGTTCGCAACGCCCTCCGCACCGATCTTGTCGAGCTTGTCGATGGCGACGAGAGCATCGCCTTGCTTCTCTGCGGGAACGCCGGCCGTGTCTAGAATGTCCGCAAGCACCTCGCGATGATTAAGCCTTATCGTAAAATCCGCAAAGCCGAACCGCCGAAGGATCTCGGTCACCGCTATTATCTGCTCAGCCTCGACGGTCATCGCCGACGACCCGATAGCGTCCACATCACACTGATAAAATTCACGGAAGCGGCCGCGCGCCGGACGGTCCGCACGCCAGACGGGCTGGATCTGATAGCGTTTGAAAAACTTCGGCAGGTCGTTACGATGATGCGCGACGACGCGCGCAAGCGGAACCGTCAGATCATAGCGCAAGGCTAGGTCGGATAGTCGTGAGTCAGAAGTGTTGTTGCCGGCGCCCGTGCGACCTTCAGACACGAGGCCTTCCGCCAACTTCTCTCCGCGCTTCAAGATCTTGAAGATGAGCTGATTTCCTTCATCGCCGTACTTGCCCATCAACGTTTCGAGGTTTTCGACTGCGGGCGTTTCAAGCGGCTCGAAGCCGAAGCTCTCGTAAACCTGTTTGATAATGCCGATGACGTAATTACGCTTTCGAACTTCGGCAGGCAAGAAATCGCGCATTCCGCGCGCCGGATTGGTCTTTGACATAAGCACCTAGTTTACAGCAGGGGAAGTTCGAAAGAAGAATCGTCCACAGATCAGAAGGATAAACACAGATATCTAACAAGTGATCTATCTGTGTATATCATCTTCGTCTGTGGACAAATAATGCCTCTTCAGATCGACGTAATTGAGCCAGAATCGCGGCAGGTCGGCGAGTTCCTCTGGGTTGAGCGGGCGTTTGACCTTGGCTGGCGAGCCCATAACCAGCGAACCGGGCGGGACTTGAGTTCCCGGCGTGAGCAGCGAACCGGCGGCGACCAGCGAATTTGCACCGACGCGGACGCCGTCCAGCAGGATCGCCCCGATGCCGATCAGGCAGCCCGTCTCGACATAGCATCCATGCAGCGTCACCCGATGCCCGACCGTCACCTCTTGTTCCAAAACCGTCGCGTGCGTTTTCGAGCTTACGTGGATGACCGTCCCGTCCTGGATGTTCGTCCGGGCTCCGATCCGAATGTAATTTACATCGCCGCGCAAGATCGAACCGAACCAGATGCTCGCATCCTCGCCGATCTCAACATCGCCAATAACGATCGCATCTGCCGCAATGAATGCCGTCGGGTGGATCTTCGGCACATCTCTATTAAACTCTCTGATCATGACAGTTCTTATGTGGACGACATCTTTTTGCGTATGAGTGCAATCACCTGTTCGACCTCGCTTATTCGGAGCAGTTTCGCCATGACCAGAAAGACGGTGCCGCCGATGCCGATCGGAACAAACGCTTCGAGCAGTCGAATGCCGAAATTCTTCTCGGCAAATGAAGCGCTCAGATATTGATAGCTGAAATAGCACGCGGCGGACATAACGGCGGCGGCGATCGCGATCTTCGCGAATGCGGCAACTATTTCGCGGCCGTTTAGTCGCCCGATCCTTTTTCGCATCAGGATCGCTAGCGCAAAGAAATTCACGAGCGCGACCGTTGAGGTCGCCAATGCCACACCCACGTGCCCAAATCCGTCCGGACGCTCCGCCGTCACACCAACGCCCGATAGCAGATACATCATCCCGAAGCTCATCGGCGCGTGCACGGCGATCGATGCCACGCTGACGTACATCGGAGTCTTTGCGTCATCGAGCGCATAAAAAGACGGCGAGAGTACCTTTATCGCGGCATATCCGGCGAGTCCTATCGAATAAGCCGCGAGGGACCACGCGACCATATTGGTATCGAACGCATCGAAAGCTCCGCCCTCATAGATCAGGCTGATGATGGGCTCGCCGAGTACGATCAACCCGCATGCCGCCGGTATCGTCATTAGAAACACGAGCTTCATCGCATCCGTCAGCGTGTTGCGAAACTTACCGATGTTGTTCTCAGACGCCAGCCGGGAAAGAGCAGGTATCGCCGCCGTGCCGATAGCCACGCCGAACAGTCCGATCGGAAACTGCATTAGCCGAAATGAAAAACTGAGCCAGGAATTTCCGCCTTCTATGCCCGACACGACGAACATATCGACCAGAACTTTGACTTGCACCGCCGAGGTACCGATTATCGCCGGCCCCATCAATCGCATCACGCGTTTAACGCCCGGATCGGTAAAACTCAGCAGCGGTGAAAATCTAAATCCGACCTTCAGCATCGACGGAACCTGGATCAGGAGTTGTGCGGCGCCGCCAACGAGCGTTCCGACGGCCATTCCCATTATCGCCCACTGCGCAGCGTCGCTCGGGATCACGCTCTTGTCGTTCGAGATCTCCCAGCTTCCACCGCTAAACCAATAAGCGCAGCCGATGCCGAAGATTATCGAGCAGATGTTGAACGCCGTCGATGCCGAGGCCGGAATGCCGAATCGCCCTTTCGTATTCAACACGCCCATCGCCAATGCCGCGAGAGCGACCAGCAAGATGAAGGGGAACATTATCTGCGTAAGCGTTACCGCAAGCGCAGCTTTCTCCGGTTCAAATCCGCGGGCAAGCAGCGGGACAATATACGGTGCGATCAGAATACCCATCACCGTAATTCCGCTCATCACGACGGCCAAAACATTGAAGACCAATGCGGCCAGCCGCCAGGCTTCGATCTCGTTCTTTTTGATCTGATAGTCCGTGAAGACCTTGACGAACGCGGCCGAAAGGGCGCCTTCGGCAAACAGGTCGCGGAGAATGTTGGGTATTTTGAATGCAACGACGAACGCATCATACAGATAGCCCGCGCCAAAGAACCTTGCAAATATCGTCTCGCGAACCAACCCAAGCACACGCGAGAACATTACGGCGATCGAGACGATCCCGGCCGACCTAGCTACGCTGCGGTGCTGCGGTTGGGGTTCAGACGCGGCGTCCTCTTCGGCTACGGTCGGGTCGCCAAGCTGTTCGGGGGTCTCGCTCTCAACAGGCTCTTTATCGATCTGGTTCATCGGCAGTTCCAAAGCAAGAAGTTTGCACTATCTGAATTTGCATAACAAGCGGACAATAAAAAAGGAAGCATTCGAAAATGCTTCCCCTTGTAGATCGATATTTGACGAACTTTACTCACTTATACGCGGGCGTCCGTCCGGATATGTGATGCGGGTTTTGGCAAGCCTTACGTCATGCGATATTGCCGGATAGGTGATCGCGACCGGGCCGCCGAGCTGTCCCTGAATAAGCGACACGTAACTGTTCTGAAAACTGCGGAATCGCGGAACGCTTCCTCGCTGATTGAAGATAACGAACAGGAGCTTTCCTTTCCGCGTATTTATTTCGCCGGCAAGAGCGCTGACGCCGCCATCCGTTCGGCCGAGAGTTCCGGTCTTGCCGATGACACTGCCGCGTGCGAAATCGCTGGCAAATCTGCCTTCGAGCGTGCCGTCGTCAATTCCCGCGACCGGCATCACATCAGCCAGGGTCATGTCCCATTTCTGTAGATCGGCCCTAAGAACGCGAATGACCCGCATCATTGCCGTTGCCGTGACGCGATTGATACCCAAGCCGCTGGCGGTCTGGATAGAAAATTCCATCGGCGTGGAACCGGTATTCTGCTGAACCAAACCCGCAACACCATACGGCCCGCCCACCATGCTTGCCAACCGTTCGGACAAAACATTGTTCGAGTAGCTCATCATTACCTTAACGATCTCACGCATCGGAGCTGATTCATGCGAGAAGAGCATTCTAAGGCTGCTCGGCATCGACTGTACGTAGACGCCCCCCGAAAATGTAACGCCTGGAACGTCGTTAAGCTGATTCAGCTTACCGGAATGAACGCGATAATTTCCCCACGAACGGTTTGCCGCCGCCGACCGCTTCGAAGCGTCTAGCGTTGCAAATAAGGTCTGTGCGTTTCGCGAGACGACTCCGCTGTGGTTCATTATAAAATCATCGGTGACGACCAAGTCGCCCTCGATACGGCGAATGCCCATGCGGTTCAGTTCATTGGCGATAAAAATGGCGTGTTCAAATGAAAATACCGGGTCGCGGCCCGAAATATAAACGTTCCCGTGGATCGTCGCTGTCGATTCCTCGTAGCTGCCGTCCGTCCAAACGTTGGTCGCGAACCTATAGTTCGGTCCAAATGTTTTCAATACAGCGTATGTTGTGGCTATCTTTACGTTTGAGGCAGGGTTTAGAGGAATGTTCGATCCGCTTTCGACGACGATGTTTCCATCAAGTGTTTCGACCAGTACACCCGAAAGGCCGGGGATCATTGCATCGGCAAGAACCGGGAACGACGTGCGTACCCCGCTAGCCGAAGGAGTTACGATATCTCGCGTTACTGCTGACGAGCTTCCGGTCCGCTTGATCAATGGCGTCGGAGCTGTCGCGGGATAGGGATCTTCGCGAACTACCTTAATGTCTTGAAGGAGTGGCGGACTGCTCTTGGATTGGCCAAAAGCAGTGCCAGCCGCGACAAAGACGGCTACGCAATACCAAATGGCTTTTTGAAATCTTGTAATACTCATTATAAATCTAAGGCGGTGAGGGTTAAAACTGCAGGGCCTGCTCGTCAAGCCTTTTAAGAGTATAGCAAACACCGTCACTCGGCATCAACCCCGTATTTTCCTCACCAGGCCCCCGCTAGAATTTACCGCGTTCTGAAGCGAGGGAATATACGATGAATCGTTATTCAAAATGGATGTAAATTTTGTTCCTCTTTCCTTATGCATCCGATCACAGTGGCTTATACGTTCCCTTGTACGTCCCAACGATATGTTACGTTCCCCTAAAATCGTTGACATTGAGTTAACATGAGGAATAGAATCGAAAAACACCCGAGCTGTGCCGAAATTTACAGAATCTTTGACAATCGAAGCAATCCAGGCAGCCCATTTCGCGCGTCGCGGCGAGATCGCAGCCCGTTTGGCCGAATTTAATGATATTTGGGCCCGCGGCACCGATGACGACATCTGGGCCGAGATGGTCTTCTGCTTTTTTACGGGCGGCTGCTCGGCGAAAATGGGCCTTCGGTCGTTGGAAGCCGTCAGGCATTTGCTTATGAACGGGTCGCAGCCCGAACTGGCCACGGCTTTGACCGGTGTCCACCGCTATCCGAATGCACGGTCGAGATATGTGGTAGCGTCGCGTGACCACCTCCGAGACGATTGCGGATTTCAGCTAAGGGAACGCCTGGCTAATTTCGACTGCCACTTCGAACGGCGAGACTGGCTAGCACGCGAAAAAGGCATCAAGGGATTGGGTTATAAAGAAGCCAGCCACTTTTTGCGAAATGTCGGCTTTCGCGGGTACGCGATCCTCGACAAGCACGTACTGAACTGCCTCGCCGAGCTTGGCGTAATTGCCGAACCCAAACCGCCTTCGAACCGTACACGTTACTTAGAGACAGAAGAACGGCTTCGTGAATTGTCCGACAAGGCGGGAATCGATTTTGACGAAATGGATCTGGTTCTATGGTCGATGAAGACCGGTGAGATCCTTAAATGAACATACGATGAAATAAAAAAAAGGAGTTGGGATATGGTGTTATGTTATCTACGAACGAGTTGTTTTCGAGTTTTCATACACTACCTTCTCGCCCTGGTGATTGCTCCCTTTGTCCTTTCTGTCCCTGCTGCGGTTACCGCGTCCGAGACATCACTTACGGATGACGTTCAGGTCAGCTGCGACAACGCCAAAAAGCTAAGAAAACAAGCTGATCGGCTCGTGCGCCAGGGCAAGGTGGCCGAGGCAGAGACTTTATTCCGACGCTCGATCGACCTTGACCCAACCAATTCAGATACCAAATTAAAACTCGCGTTCATTCTAAATAAACAGCGTCGGATCGGAGAAGCCTACGATATCGGTATCGAGATCGCCAAAGCTGAACCAAAGAATGCTCGAGCCCTTGCAGTGATCGGAAGTGCTCTGCTCGCCGGTGGAAGGTTTGATGAGGCTCGCGATGTGCTTTTTACGGCGATCCAGCTCGACCGCCGCGAGGCGGCCGCTTGGGCGGGTTTCGGCCTTCTTGATTTCTATAACAACCGCATCGATGAAAGCCTTGCTAATCTTCGCGAGGCGGTCTTTCACGCGCCGAATGAGCCGGACTATGTCTTCTCGCTCGCTCAGGTTGCGGCCCGGGCCGAGAGGTTTAGTGAATCGGCCGAAGCTTATGAGCGGTTCCTTCGTGTTTCCCGGAACACTGATGACGAGCGGCGCGCACGCATTAAAGGCCTGATCAATTTCCTGCGATTTCTAGATAAACGCGGTTCGCTGTATTCATCATCCGGCAGCCAGCAGAGTACGGTTCCTTTTCAATTGACCGGTAACCGTCCGATCATCGAGGTAATGGTAAATGACCATGACGAGCCGCTGCGGTTCGTTCTCGATACCGGATCGGGCATAACTGTAATTTCCAAAGAGACCGCCGCCAGATTGAGGCTTTCGCCTATAACCCGCGGCGGTTATGCGAAGGCTATCGGCGGCGACGGGCAATTTGAGATCGTATATGGCTTTTTACGAAATATCGCGATCGGCGACATAAAGCTTAAAAGCGTTCCGGTCTACATTCGGGAGTTTCATAACAATAGCCTTGAGATCGACGGCTACATCGGCTTGTCGCTCATTGCTCAATTTCTTACGACCGTAGATTATGGTGACCAAACGTTCACCCTCGTCTCGCACGATATGGATGTCGGAATGCCCGACAGCGGTGTCACCGTGCCCCTGCGTTTAACGACCAGCGGATTTCTCAGCGGCGAAGTCCAATTGGAAGGCGTCGATCTTCCCTTGAACTTCATAGTCGATACAGGGGCAAGCATTTCGGTCATCTCGGATCAGCTTGCCAGCAATGAGACGGTGAATTCATTTCTGCGTTCGGAAAGAATGCGGGTCATTGGGGCGGCCGGCATAACAGAAAACGTCCCGACCTATCTGCTGCCAAAAGTAAGTTTCGGTTCTCATTCGTTAACGGGAATAACCGCGATCTCGCTTGATCTGGACATGATCAATGAGGTTTCGGGCTTCGAACAGGCCGGAATTCTCGGCGGGAACTTTCTGCGAAACTACCGGATGACGTTTGATTTCAAGAATTCGAACGTAACGTTTTCGCCGATCGAGCATCAGCCCTGATAAACTAGGGCTACGCTCGTATGAAACTTTCGCTTTATCTTGAGACCTCGGTCATCGGCTCTTACCTCGACAACGACGACCCGCTTCGCCGCGATCTGACCATCCGCTGGTTCGAACACGAACTTGCGGAATATGACGCATTTTCTTCGATCCTCGTTCAACGCGAGATAGAGCGGATATCAGAACCACACCGAACGGCCTACTTGAAACTGATCAAACCGTTTCGCCGCCTCGACCTGACAGAAGAGGTCGCGATCCTTGCCGAGGGTTACATTTCCCGCGGCATTTTTCACCGCAAGTTCATGGCCGACGCGGTTCATGTCGCGTTAGCCTCGATCCACAAGATCGACTATCTGGTCACGTGGAACTTTGGCCATATCGCGAACGTCCGCAAACAAGCCCGCCTCCGCCTGTTTAACACCACCGCCGGATTCTTTTCGCCAACGATCGTTACCCCCGAATTCCTCGTTCACAGTCAATAAAAAATGACACCCGATCGAGGGTGCCATTCGTAAAAATTGGTGGAGTCGAGGGGGATCGAACCCCTGACCTCTGCAATGCCATTGCAGCGCTCTCCCAGCTGAGCTACGACCCCAAATGAGTGCCCCAAAGGGCGAATTCTGAATCTACCGAAAATGCCTCGATGCGTCAAGGCAGCCGACCGAACTCAGTTGCCGAAACCCAACTTCTGCATTCCGCCTTCTGGCTTCTGGCTTCTGGCTTCCTCACTTTCCCTTGAATTCAGGCTTTCGCTTTTCTAGAAACGCCGAGACGCCTTCATCTTTGTCCTCGGTAGAGAAGCAGATCGCGAAAAGGTCTACCTCGCGGCGAAGGCCTTCGTCCAAGTTCGAGCGGGAAGCAAATTTCACGGCTTCCTTGCACATCTGCAACGCAATCGGTGCCTTTGTCGCGATCTTCTTTGCAAGCTCCATCGTTTTTTCTTCGAGCTCGCTGCTCTCGAAAACATGATTCACGAGCCCGAATCGATGAGCGGTTTCGGCATCGATCATATCGCCGGTCAGCATTATCTCCATCGAGCGGCCTTCGCCGATCAATCGCGTGAGCCGCTGCGTTCCGCCGCCGCCGGGCATGATGCCGAGGTTGATCTCCGGTTGCGAAAACTTAGCATTCGGGCTGCAGACCCTGAGGTCGCATGCAAGCGCGAGCTCGTTTCCGCCGCCGAGGCAAAATCCGTTCACCATCGCTATCACCGGTTTCGGAAACTGGTCGATCGAATTAAACAAAGTCTTCTCCTGAAAGACCGCCCGCTGCGAAACAGGCGTCTGGCCCGCGAATTCAGATATATCGGCACCTGCAACGAATGATTTCTCGCCCGCACCGGTCAACACCAAAACACGAACCTCGTCATCCTTGCGAAGCTCTTCCATAGCGGCAACACCTTCGGCGTGAACCATTGCATTCAGCGCGTTGAGCTTGTCGGGCCGGTTGATCGTCATTAGGGCGACGGCTCCGCGTTTTTCTACCGTTATCGTTTCGTATTTTGCCATATAAGAAAACTAAGACAGGCTCCGGGGCCTGTCAATTGATGAAAAGATTTCGCGTTGGTCCGCTCTATTCTGCGATACCTTCGGCGATATTATCGTCCGCGATCCATGAAACGAATAGCCGCAGCCAGCTTTCTTTTGATTCAACGATCGATACACCGACCCGTGTCGTTCCGTAGTTTGCTGCCGTCGAACGAATGACTTTCGCCTTTACCTCGACCGGAACGCCGTCGGGCCGATGCGACCGGATATACAGGCTGTCACCCTGTTCGATGTCCTGATTTAACTGAAACATCGCCCCAAGCGTCGATATGTCGTCGGTTTCCGTCGGTTCGCTCCACGCAGCACCGTCCTCGGTCCTGCCCGATACTACGATAGGAAGCCGGAGCGCCATTCGCAGGGCAAAGCGCTTTTCCTCAAATCGAGGCTGTGTTGATGTCGGCATTTCGTGCAAAACAGATAGTGAGTAAGGTGAACGGTTCTATTGTGTATAATCGCGAAAAGTGAGAAGAATATCAAGGCATCGGAATAAATCGGCCGTCGCTCCATATACTTAAGGCAGTACGGCTTCGGATTCGACTAAGCAAACACCCGATAGTTATACTATATAAGAATCTCGCATTTCAAACATTTTTCTGACCTGCGAAGATCAAATACACAAATGGCAAACAAAGAGATCAATAAGAAAGTGGTTATATTGGGCTCCGGCCCGGCCGGCCTGACGGCGGCGATCTACGCATCGCGGGCTCAGCTTGACCCGCTCGTGATTGACGGCCCGCAGCCCGGCGGCCAATT
>JBBQTV010000055.1:0-18522 GCA_038212935.1 Pyrinomonadales bacterium
TTGCGAGCCGGGCATCGATCGGGACGACCTCGACATTCGGCATCTTGAGAAATGCTGTGAACGTGTTTTGCACGGCTGCTGAAAGATCATTGGCGGTGATGCCTTCGCCGACTGAGCCTGTTTTCACAGTCGCAATTCCGATTCGGATCACTCCACTTTGTTTTGGCCCGACCGGGGAGGAAGTCGGAGCTTCGACCTTGGGAAGCGACATTGTAGAAGCATTGGAATTGCCCGATGATGATCCGTAGGAACCGCTGTTTTGCATCGCCGAACTTGCTGACACGGCATATAGCTGCGAAGCGTCCGACACCTCCCGATAGTCGCTCGGGACCTCGAACAACGCTGCGTCGAGCGTCGCCTTGGAGAGTTCGACGACCTCGGTCACCATCGACATCGTCTCCTTGCCGCTTTCATCGAACATCGTCATTTTCTCGTAGACCGGATATCCCCGCTTGCCGGCTCCCGTCTGTTTGACCTCAAATTTGTCACGGCAGCCGCCGCTATTGGGCGCGTTGTATGCCTGCTGTTCGTAGGTACGGTCGCAATCGAAACTTGAATCAAAATCGATGTACCAGCCGTCCGTCTCCATTCGAGTGTTCGTCTTAGAACAAGCATCGGGCGATGACTGCGTGCTCATTGAGATGATCAGGCGACGTGCTTGATAGCCAAACATTTGCTTTCGTTCGCCGGTGTCCTTGATGTTAACGGTCATGACGATCCGACCGCCCTTCGTCACAGGAACGTTGGCGTTCGCCGGGACGGGCTTCGCCGACGTCGGCTCGATATCACCAAACTCGTTGACCATAAAGGTCTTCGCTGCCGGATTCATTTGTATCGCACGGCGAAGGTCGCACTGCGTGATGTTCACGCTCACGCCGCCCATCGAATCTGTCCGCTGGCGTTTACCTTTGATGTAGGTCGTATTTTCGTACGACTGGCCGGACATCGACTGCTTGGATTTGATCTTGATATCCGCGAATGTTGCTTGGGCCGAGACCAAGGTGATCATGGCAACTGCTATTATGAGGATCTTCTTCGTCATATTCGTTCTCCGATCGATAAAATTAGAATGATTTCGCTAACTCTCAATCGGAAACGCGTGCGGAATTCAGAAAAAGTATCAGCGGCGGGTAAATGATTGCACCGTACACAGCCTTTGATTATAATTGCCCAGAATCCATTTAGCCGACCACATTATGAGCAAAGAATCCCCGAGCGAGATCACCCAGATGTTGATGGAATTGACGGACGGGAATCAAGACGTCGTCAATCAGATATTGCCTCATATTTATGACGAACTTCGCCGTCTCGCAGGAAGTTATCTGCGAAAAGAACGGGCGGACCACACCCTGCAGCCGACGGCTTTGGTCCACGAGGCGTATATGAAGCTTATCGATCAGCGGCAGGTGAAATGGCAGAACCGGGCGCATTTTTTCGGTATCGCGGCGCAGGTGATGCGGCGGATCCTAATGGATCATGCGCGCAAGCATTTGGCTAACAAACGCGGCGGGGATGCTGAAAAGCTGCCACTCGAGGAAGAGATCCTTGTCGTGTCGCATAACAAATCAGCAGACCTCGTTGCACTGGATGACGCTTTGTTGGAACTGGCTAAGTTTGACCCGCAGAAGGCTAAGGTCGTGGAACTCAGATATTTTGGCGGACTCTCGATCGAGGAGACGGCGGAAGTGCTCGGCGTCAGCGTGCCGACGGTCAACCGCCACTGGCGAATGGCCAAAGCGTGGCTCTATTCTGAACTTGCGCGAACTTAATTTCGCTTTACGATCAGCAGCGTAATATCGTCGTTCGCAGGAGCGGTCTGGGTGAACGCCGACAGAGCAGATTCGACCTTGTCGCGAATGTTTGCCGCCGAGCCGCGTAGATTTTTTCGTATGACCTCAGTCAACCGCTCCATTCCAAACTCTTCGTCGGCAATATTTGCCGCCTCGGAAACTCCATCAGAATAGACGACCAACGCGTCGCCCTTGCCGAGCGTGAATTCTCCGATCTCGTAGTCGGCCGCTGACATAAGCCCGAGCGGGACACCGCCTGAATCGAGTTGCAGTATATCGCCGTTCGCCCGGGCGACGAGCGGCGGATTATGGCCCGCGTTTACAAAGCTTATGCGTCCGGAATCAGCTTCGAGTTCGCCAATGAAAAGCGTCACGAATCGATTCGAAGGAGTGTTTTCCGAAAGGTACCGGTTAACTGAACAGACGGTCTCGTGCAGCGAACTCTTGGCTGAGATCTGCGCGTGGATCGCTGCATGAAGGCTGGACATGAGCAACGCCGCCGCCGTTCCTTTGCCGGAAACATCGCCAAGAGCTACGACCATCTTGCCGTCGTGACGTGGGATGAAATCGTAATAATCGCCGCCGATCTCATAACACGAGAAAGAGATGCCCTGAAATTCGTATCCCGGTACAACAGGCGGCGCCGAGGGTTGGAAACGCTGCTGGATCTCGGTAGCTAGCTCGAGTTCGCGTTCCATTCGTTCGCGTTCCATTCTCGACTCGATGAGCGTCGCGTTCTCGACCCGTATCGAAGCCACCGACCCGAGGGTCGTCAAAATATTCAGATGCTCTTCGGTAAAAGTGTTTTCGTAAGTCGGCGAATCGGCATAAATGAGCCCGAATATGTTTCGCTCGTCAACACAAAGCGGTGCCGCAATGACCGATCTAACGCCCTGCAGCATCATCGTCTGGGAGGCAAATTTAGGATCCTGTAATGCATCGGCCGTCAGAACCGAGTTCCCTTTCTTGATAACCTCGTCCATCACGCTGTGGCTAACGCGGACCTCGTCGAGCGTTTCCTCTTTTCCGCGGATCCGGGCGACCATGATCTTCATGTTGTCGGGAGCCGTGTCGTCGCGAAGCATGATAACGCACCGCTCTGCCGGAACCGCTTCGAAGACGAGCGATGCAACCTGATTCAGCGTCTCATTCAGATCGCTGGCAGACAAAAGGGCGACGCCCACCTTGCTTATCAGGCCTAGCAATTCGTTGCGCGACGAGAATTGCCCTTTCAGCAACTCCGTCGTGGGGATCCGCGGCAGCTGGAACGAAATTGTCTTCGAAGGATCAAGTGCCTCGGTGCGGTCGGCTATCAGCGTCGCACCGGACATCGGGCCTTCACGCGTGTCGTCAAAGATGATGGAGGTCTCGCCGATCTGGATCTCGCCGCCAGTCATAAGCGGAACGGCGGCCTTTACGTGAACGCCGTTATATCGCGTCCCATTGGCGGAACCTAGATCCTGCAGCCAGTAACCGTCTCCCTCTTTACGCACTTCTGCATGCAACCGCGAGGCAAATGCATCGGGAATACACAGATCGCTGCGGGCGGACCGCCCGATTGTCGTGCGGAGTCGGCTGAGATCTACGTTCTCCGGCTGGCCGTTTGGATTCTTAACTATCAAGCGTGGCATAAGAATAATAGAACTACCTATTCCCTTGGTTTCTTACTCGCAAAAATAACGACGGTCCCTGCAAGGTAATCATGTAAGGCCCGCCCCTTGCTGCTAAAGACCGAGGTCAGAAATGCAAGCCCGGCTGACCCGACGACAAGCAGGTAGCCGAGCGTTTGCCGCAGAGCCATCGAACCTATCGAAGGTATTCGGCCATCCATCCCAACGATTCGGATGCCGGTGGCGAACTTGCCGATCGAGCGTCCGCTGATGACCGGCAGTACGATCAGGTTAGAAAAACCAAGGAGCAGCGAAAGAAGCCATCCGATATTGTTCAACTCGCTGTTGAGCAATGCCGCCCCGTCATTACCATATAGACGGCTCAACAGGAGAAATATTGCCGGACAAGCAACAAGCAGAATATAGTCGATGCAGGCGGAGCCCAGCCGCAAAAGGAAGGGAGCGTGTACCGACTCCGGCTGAAAATCGATCACTTTCTCCGCAATGATCCGCTTCTTCGGCGGCGGACCTATTGCTTTTCGGCCCGGCTTCACTTTTGTTTGGGTCATGTCTGTTAGCCGATGAGAAAGTGAAGCGTAGTATCGCCGATCTTTAATTTATCACCGCTTTTTAGAGCATGCGGAGTATGCGGGGTTAACCGAATCGTGTCACGAGCCGGTGCAGTGACAATAGTACCGTTTGACGAACCGAGGTCCTCGACGAGGAAATTCATGCCGTCACGCCAGATACGTGCATGGCGTCGCGAGATCTTGGTCTGAGGATCGTACTTGGAGAGGTCGACCTCCGGAAAGATGTTTGACATCGGATCGCGGCGGCCGACAAGATTCTCATTTTTCTGAAGCGAGAATGTCGGCATCGACAGCTCACTGGTGCCTTCGACAAACAGTTTCGCGGTCGCGCCTGATCTGGCATAGATCTCCGACTGCACACCTTGTTGGGCAAGGGGCTGTTTGGATCCGCAGAAAGCGCAGAACATGTCTGTCGCGACGATACGCTGGCCGCAAAACCCGCAAAAGACCGATTGGTTGGCCAGGCTGACGGCCGCCGGCGCTTCGCTAACGCCAAAGGTCAGATTGCCCGAGCGGAGCCCTGCCAGATGATCTTCAAGTACCTGCCGCATTTCGGCAGCCGATCTGAATCTTGCGTCCGCATTGTATTCCACTGCCCGCATCAGTATGCGTTCCATCTGGTCAGAAAGCCGAGGATTGATCTGGCGGGGACGCGGATTCTTCTGAAAGTCAAAGATCAGCAGCGGGTTGCTTTGCGGATCGGCGCCGGTCAGCAGATGGAACATTGTCGATCCGAGACTATATATGTCCGACCGCGGCTCAACGTTGCCGCTGAAAAGTTCGGGCGGCGCGTAGCCCATGGTGCCGACCGCGGTCACGCCTTTTTCTTCTTTCTGATTGATCGACCGGGCGATACCAAAGTCGATCAACATCACCCGGCTGGTATTGGCGTCGACCATTATATTCGACGGCTTAAGATCGCGATAAACGATGGTCGAGGGTTGATTGTGAAGATAGTCAAGGACGTCTATTATCTGGATCGCCCATTCGCAGACGGTCGTTTCGTCTATCTTTCCCTCGGGGGCGGCACGAAGCCGCGAGGACAGATCGCCGCCCGAGATGTATTTCATCACGAGATAAAATCTGCTTTCGGCGTCATCGAAAAAGTAATCGAAGATGGTTGGTATCGCGGGATGGTCGAGCGTAGAAAGGATCATCGATTCCCGTTTGAAATCGTTGATGGCCTTGTCCTGCTGTTCTTCCTCGATGTGAGCCTGGACCATCTCTTTGACAGCCCGGAGGACGCCGCCGAGATTATTGTCACTGGCTAAATAGACCGCGCCCATTCCGCCGCCGCCGATCTTTCGTATGATCTCGTAACGGCTGTTGAGGATAGTGCCTTCGGCAAGCGGTTTTAACTTTGAACCTCTTCGGCCGTCGGTACTGCCCTCGCCCATATTAGGCGAGGTATGCGAACGGTCTTCTTCGCCGGTGGTGTGGCGCTCGGAGCTGCTGTTGAACGAATGGCCTTGCGACGGAATTCGGGTCACCGCCTCTTCTGGAGGGGTTGACCGAGCATCAGGCACACCGTGCTCACTCGGCTCATTTTCCATTATCCGGACGGAGTCATACATCGCTCCGCTAGCGAACGGGTCATGAACATCGAGTTCATCAACCGGTTTCACGATCCGGATCTCAGAGCCATTAACACCTTCACGACTGTCGTCGGCTTCGGCTCGTTCAATTTCGCCGTCAGATTCGCCCGAGTTGCTTTCCGGCGAACTGTCTTCGATCATGCTGATGATAGCTTCTTCAGGATCCGCTTTACCGACGCCTACACCCAGACGGGATTCTTCGTCGTCTTCAGCCGTTCCGTTCGGAACTTCGGCTTCGTCTGCTGCGTGGACGCTTTCTTCGACCGTATCATCAACCGAGTCCTCCGCGGCATCGATCTCATTTACCTCTGCACCGAATTCCGCCCCGTCAAAACTTACTACTTCGTCATGTCGATCGGCTTCGACGGCAGATTCCGTTGGGGCATCATCAACCGCCTCGCTTTCTAACGATTCCATTGCCGGCCTGGCCGCGGTCGATCCTCCATCTGGGTCCTGGCGCGCCGGAGCGTACGGTTCCGGTGATGGAGCGGACAGGATGTCGGGTAAAGGAATGTCGGGGATCTCCTCGTCGCTTGAGGGATTGTCGCCGCCGGATGGCGGTGTCGCGCTCAGCTCCTTCATTGCCGCAAGTTCCTCGCGCGGCATCATGATCGTACTTTCCAGCGAATCATCGTCCTCGACGGCTGCGGGTTCTTCGACCGCAGGCACAGCAACGGGCGTCAACGCGATACCACAGAACGGGCAAAACGCGTCTTGCTCCGAAATTTCAGAGGAACATTCCTGACAAGTCATCATTGTTTTCTGTGTTGGACGATCCGACCGGCTATCCGGAAAGTCCACTATTCATTCAATCGAAATCTAAGGAACGTCTTCCCGACGATGATCTCGTCACCCTCGTTGATCGGTTGCGGACTGCCCGGTAAAAGCCTTCGCCCGCGATTAACAAACGTACCGTTGGTCGACCCGAGGTCCTCTACGGCAAATCGACCACCAGTCCTTACGATCCTGGCATGCCGCCGCGAAACCTTCGCATCGGGATCGAACGCATCAAGATCGACGTCAGGAAAAATTCCGTTATCCGCATCCCACCGGCCGATGAATGATTCGTCGGACGTAAGACGGAACTCTGTGTTCGCACCTTCGCCTCGTTCGATGACCAGACGCGCCGTGGCCGCCGGACGATCCGATCCGGACGATTCAGCGTCTACAGCCTTTGGGATCCGCTCGACTAACGGCGGTATGCCGATAGACGTGACCCCGCCGACCCGGAAGTTCGGGCTGCTTATTGATTGAGCGACGCGTCCCTGCCCGCCGTTCTCTGCCGTCAGCGGCTTTTCAAGCTTCTGCCCACACTCATCACAGAAGCGCGAGCCGAATAAATTCTGCTTTTTACAGGACTGACATTCGATCATTGCCATTAAAACTTTTTATGCCGGGTGCTACCGAACGAAGCGTCCGAAAACCAATCATTATTCTACCGCTTTAACTGCGGTTCGTAAATCGTAGAACCTACACGGGAATTCGTCAAATAAGCGAAAGCCATCGGCGCCCGGCTAAAAAGCATCGAAACTACCCAAGCTCGTATTTTTTTGAAACTTGTCAGAATACGAGGTCGTAGTAACGGGTTGGCAGGGGTTTGATCCCGGGTCAATAATTTCAATAATTCAGATCCACATTTTTTCCGAGGAACTTAAGTTATGGCATTGAGCCGCAAGAAAAAGATCATCATTGGTTCCGCAGTCGCGGTCGTACTGCTGATCGTTATAATTGCAAGTATTTTCGCGACGCGAACAGACACACCTGAAGTAACGATCGTGGCAGCAACTGTCCGCCCGGAACTCCGGTCGACCGTTACTTCATCCGGTGAGATCAGGCCCATTCAATTTATGAACCTGACCAGCGAAGTTCAGGGACGCATAGAAGAGATATACGTAAAAGAAGGCGAAAAGGTTGAAAAAGGTGCTCCGCTGGTTCGGCTTGACCCGAACCAGCTCGAATCAAGCACGGACGCACAGTTAGCGGCCTATCAAGGAGCCCAAGATGACGTGCGATCGTCGCAGACCCAGGTCTCTGCGGCCCAGAACAATCTTGCCCAAGCTCAGCAGGGTTTGAATGTTGCTCAGGTCGCGATCGATAATGCCCGTCAGGGTATCGTGACCGCTCAGACCGAGGTCGATCGAGCACAAGTGGAATTGAATGCGGCTAATCGCGAGATGAAGCGTAGCGAAGAATTGCTGGAAAGCGGCGTTATCGCGCGACAGGAATTCGATTCGGCACGCGATCGGGTCGAGAATGCAAAGGTGAGCGTTAGTACCGCACGCGCACGGCTTGAATCTCAACGCATCGCAGTTCGCGATGCGACCGCACGATTGAACCAGCAGCAAGTGTCGGTCAGAGACGCTAGGCGTGCCGTCGAAACTGCCGGTATCAATGTGAATTCGAGCCAGTCTCGTGCAGATCAGCAGGCGGCCGTGCTTCGCGGCCAACGCAGCCAGCGTGACAAAACCCTTCAGGTTGCGCCGATCAGCGGCGTCATCGCGGAAATACCGTCCCGCGTTGGGACGTTTGCGGTCGCGGGCCTTTCGACGACCGCATTGCTCACTATCGCAGATATGTCGACGATCAATGTCGAAGTAAAAGTAGATGAGACCGAGATCGATAAGGTCGCGGTGGGACAAAAGGCAAAGATCAAGGTCGACGCATTTGGCGAGCAAGAGATCGAAGGCGAAGTGACCCAAAAAACTCCGCTTGCGGTTGGTAAGTCACAAACCTCCGGCGGCCTGTCGACTAATATCAATGTCCAGGAAGCTAAAGAATTTCGAGTTGTCATACAGCTCGTGAATCTGTCCGAGGAGATGCAAGGTGCCCTTCGTCCGGGTATGAGCGCGACGGCGACCATTACGACCAAGACAGCTCAGAACGTAATTGCGGTTCCGCTGCAGGCAATTGTCGAAAAGAAACCGGATGCAACGCCCGAGCCGGCCGCTCAGGGCGACGCCCCGACGCCGGCCGATCGGCCGAAAGCACAAAAAGGCGTATTTGTACTCGACGGCAACAAGGCGAAGTTCGTGCCTGTCGAAACCGGCATTACCGGCGAGCTCGACATCGAGATAACCGCGGGACTATCGGAGAACCAGGAAGTTATTACCGGGCCGAGCCGTATTCTCAATACCCTCAAAGAAGGGACCGTTGTGAAAAAGCAAGAGAAACGCGAGGGAGCGCCAGCGAGCTAACCTAATGTACAAGTTCATGGAAAACGAAAACGGTTCTGCTGAGCCATCCGCTGACGCGGCTCCGATAAGTCCGGAGAAGCGTGCCCTCATTTCGATGCAGGACATCTGGAAGACCTACCAGATGGGCGTCGAACAACTGCACGCATTGCAGGGCGTTTCGTTTGAGGTAAAAAAAGGCGAATATGTCGCTATCATCGGCCCGTCCGGTTCCGGCAAGTCGACGTTGATGAACCTTATCGGCTGCCTTGATTCACCATCGAAAGGCCAGTATTGGATCAACGGACAGCTTGTTTCCGACATGACCGATGACGAATTGGCTAGGATCAGAAACAAAGAGATCGGCTTCGTATTCCAGACCTTCAACCTGCTTGCTCGTGCCACGGCCTTGCATAACGTCGAGCTGCCACTGATCTACGCCGGGCTTCGCGCTACCGAACGACAGGAAAAGGCTCAGGCGGCGCTTGCCTCCGTCGAACTTGGCGACCGTGTGATGCACCGTCCGAATGAACTTTCCGGCGGCCAGCGGCAGCGGGTCGCGATCGCCCGGGCATTGGTAAATCACCCGTCTATCCTGCTTGCCGACGAACCGACCGGTGCGCTGGATTCGAAGACAAGCGTGGAGATCATGGCTCTGTTTGAGAAGCTCCACGCAGAGGGCAACACCATCATCGTCGTTACCCACGAGCATGAAGTTGCAGAACGGGCCCACCGCATTATCACGATCCGCGACGGCCTGATAGAGAAAGACGAGAAGATACGCTGACCGGGAGGGCGATCATTGACCTACGAATGGCTCGTGTCCTATCCGGCACGAGCCATTTTTTTATGAGCACTTTTTCCTTTCAGAATCCGTTATTATCCACATTTCGATAACATAATTTAATTATTTGCGTATTAATGTTTGGAGTTCTAACATCAAATCAGCGATGAACCTGACTGAAACATTCAAACTTGCATTCGCGGCAATCTGGGCTCATAAGCTGCGGTCGTTCCTGACGCTGCTCGGGATGATCATCGGCATGACCGCTTTTATGGTCGTGCTGTCGCTGCTGCAGGGCTTTAATGGTTATGTCGATGACAAGATCGCCGGTATCGGTTCCAATACTTTCAATATTCAGCGATTCAATTTCGAGGATTTTAAGGACACGGACACTATAGCTGCGGCTCAGCGGAGAAATAAAGAACTGAGTTTTGACGAACTGGAATTCATCCGCGAGCGGGCAAGGCTTATCGAGAGTATAGGCGCAAAGGCCGGCAACGTTACGCGTACGATACGGCAAGGTTCAGAGACATTGTTAGATGTCTCAATCCGCGGAGCAGAACCGATAGTGGGCGAGATCGAGAACATCGACGTGGCCGAAGGCCGATTCTTTACGGAGACTGAGAACGATGCCGGAATGCGTGTTGCGTTCATAGGAATGGACATTGCCGCTAAACTCTATCCCCAGGGAAATGCGGTCGGGAATGAGATTTCCATTAGCGGGATCCCGTATCGCATCTTGGGAATTCAAACTGCGAAGGGCACTGTTTTCGGCATGCCGCAAGATAGTTTTGTGCTTCTGCCGATCAAGACATTTGGTAATAACTTTGGTGGATTGCGCTGGGGACGGGCCCCTTATTTCATCGCAAAACCTCGCGATGGTGTCGAGATGGAAGACGCGGTCGACGAGGCCCGAACGTTGATGCGCATTAAACGCAAGCTCCCATCTGGTGAGAAAGACAATTTCGGCGTCGTCACGCCGGACGCCATCAGCGGGCTTCGCGACAGCATTTTTGGAACGATCTCGATCGTCATTCTTGTAGTACCAACCATCGCTTTGTTAGTCGGAGCGATCGTCATCATGAACATCATGCTAGTCGCTGTTACTGAACGCACGAAAGAGATCGGGATCAGAAAATCTCTCGGTGCGCGGCAGGGCGATATCCTTCGACAGTTTCTTTTTGAATCCGGTCTGCTTTCGGCGATCGGAGGACTTATCGGACTCATTTTGGCGTTGATTATCGGTCAGATCATAACGATGTACGTCTTCCCGACGCGGATCCCATGGTGGTCGGCCGTGATCGCGATCGGTATATCGGCGATCGTCGGGATCCTCGCAGGCCTATTTCCGGCATGGAAAGCCGCGGCACTCGACCCGATTGAGGCACTAAGAGCAGATTAAGATGACAGTAGCAACAGCACGATTTCTTGAGAATCTTAAGATGGCCATCGATACGCTGCGGGGCAATAAACTGCGCTCGTTCCTGACCATCATCGGGGTTGTGGTCGGTGTGATCACAGTCATGCTGATCTCGTCGATCATCAGCGGTATCGGGATGGCGGTCGAGGAACAGGTGAAATCGTTCGGAACCAGGTCGATCTTTATCTATAAAATGAACATCGGGATCCGATTTGGCCGGCCCTCCCGCGAGGAGCGAACTCGGCCTGACCTGACCTTAGATGACGTTCTTGCGATCAGGCAGCTTAGCGCTGTAGAGACGGCGATACCTTTCCTAGATGTTTCCAGCGGCTTTTTTGGAAATCGAACCGTTGTTTCGGCCAAAGGTAAACAGACCTCAAACATTCAGATAAGCGGGACGCTCCCAGAGATCGAAAGGACGGACACACAGGTTCTGCTGGAGGGCCGGTGGTTCACGACGACTGAAAATGATTTTCGCAAAGATGTGATCTTGATCGGCGATACTGTAAAGGAAACCTTTTTTCCGTATGAGTCAGCGATGGGTCAGACGCTGGAAATAAATGGCCGCGAGTTCACGATCGTCGGCCAGTTGCAAAAGAAGGAGCAACTTTTTGGCGGCGGCGGCGGCAATAATGACGAGAGCAATACCATATATATGCCGTTCGCGTCGGCGCAGCGGATCAAACCAAACGCTGACGACCTTTTTATCCTCGCGGTAGCGAATGAAGGCCAGCTTAGGCAGGCGCAGGATCAGATCGACGATCTCCTACGCGTCAGGCGACAGGTTAGTTACGGCGAACCGAATAATTTTTCGACCGCGACCGCTGATACGATCATTGAGCAATTTGAGTCGATCACAGCCGGCGTTGCGCTTGCGATGATCGTGATCTCTTCGATCGGCCTTATGATCGGCGGCATCGGCGTTATGAACATAATGCTGGTATCCGTCACCGAGCGAACCCGAGAGATCGGCATCCGCAAGGCTCTCGGCGCAAAACAAAGCGATATAATGCTGCAGTTTTTGATCGAGGCGGGAACGCTAACAGGTTTCGGCGGACTTGTCGGTTTGGCAATCGGATGGGCTCTGACCTTACTCATTAGTCTTGTCTTTCCCTCTTACGTGCCGCTCTGGGCGCCATTTGCGGGATTTTTCGCCAGCGTCGGCATCGGGCTGATCTTCGGCCTCTTCCCGGCATGGAAAGCCGCACGCCTTGATCCTATAGAATCCCTTCGGTACGAATAAAAAATGGGCCGGGGAATTCGATTCCACGGCCCATTTTGCGTTTTTTACTTCAATTTCCTATCCGGGATTGCCCGAGAAGAACGATCCGATCACTCGGAATGTAAGGCCGACCAGTGCGAATATTATCACGATCGCCCAGGCGGATCCGGAAGAGATCCGATTCGTAATCCTAAGGCCGATCGCGGCAAGTATCCAGCCCCAGATCATAAACAGATCGAGTGTACCGACAAGTGTAGCCAATACGGGGTTTGCCTTGCCATCCAAAAGGAATGCAGGGCTCGCCTGGATCACGCCCCGCTGGCTCGCCGTCGCGATATCGATCTCATCGACCGACTTGAAAGCAAGGACGATGAAGTTTGCGATCATGCCTATCACCGCCGGCGGCAGCGAGGCATAGACCCATACCGAAAGCGACTGCATATAACTGCTGGTCCCGCCGAACGCCTTTCCGCCAAGCCAATAAAACAGCCCGCCGAGAAACATCGAGATCAGCACGAATATCGGCAGAATGTAACGCACAACGTTACCGATCGTCATCTGCATGTCTACGCTGGCCTGCTTTTGCTCATTTGAAAGACTAGCGGTCTGCGGGCTCTTTTCGAGCTGCTCGGTCGCGGCCCGACGCATCCCGTCGTCACCGACCTTGTAATACAGGCCGAAGGAGAATGCCGTAACCATCAGAGCGATAATTATCGTCGCCATTACGAACCGCGGCTTCTTTCTCAGATCTTCGAAAGTCCGTCCAGGTTCGAAGAATATGTTTCCAAGTGTGGCGACTTCTGACATCTCATGCTGCTCGACCTCGATCATTTCAGGCGGCGGCGGAGCTTCCCAGCTGCTTTCGTTCTCAGATTGCATGTAGCTTTCTCCTTTAGTTGTGAATGTGCCGACGACATAAGACGCATGTCACCTGCGGAATTGTAGATTTGAACTCAACTGTCCTTACGACACGGACGGCATTGACGTTTCATTTTTCTTCGGAGCCGTATCATAGCCTTCGACCCGTATGCAGGCTGCAAAATGGCCCGGACGAACTTCTCTCGGTTCAGGAACGATGTCTGCGCATGCATCAATGGCGATCGGGCAACGAGTTCGAAAACGGCAGCCGGATGGCGGATTAATCGGTGTAGGAACGTCCCCTTTGAGAATTATCCGTTCACGCTTTTGGGTCGGGTCGGGCAGCGGGATCGCCGAAAGCAACGCTTGTGTATACGGATGAAGCGGGTTCTCGTAGAGCGTGACGGCATCAGCGATCTCAACGATCTTTCCGAGATACATCACGGCAACGCGATTGGAAATATGCTCGACCACTGCCAGTCCGTGCGAAATAAACAGATAAGTTAGCCCAAACTCCTGCTGAAGATCCTGGAGCAGATTGACGACCTGCGCCTGCACGGAAACATCGAGGGCGGAGACCGGTTCGTCGCAGATGATCAGTTTGGGGTTCAACGCTAGTGCCCTTGCGATACCGATCCGCTGCCGCTGCCCGCCCGAGAATTCGTGGGCATAGCGATGCATATATTTCGGATCAAGCCCGACTTTAGTGAGCAGATCCGCCACGCGTTCCTTTTGCTCCTTTTTGTTGCCGATCTTATGGATCTTCAGCGGTTCGGCGATGATGGAGAAAATGCTCAGTCGCGGATTAAGGCTCGCGTAAGGGTCCTGAAAGATGATCTGCATCTCGCGGCGAAGCGATTGCATTTCGCGGTGCGGAAGTCCGACAATGTCCTTGCCTTCGAACAATACCTCGCCGCTGGTTGGCTCGTGTAGACGAAGCAGACAGCGCCCGACCGTGGATTTACCGCAACCCGATTCACCTACCAGCCCGAGCGTCTCGCCGGCAAAGATGTCAAACGAAACATCATCCACCGCCTGCACGACGTCATCGCTGTTCTCGACCGGAAAATGCTTGGTGAGGGCGCGGACATCGAGCAACGGTCGATCTTTTTGTTTGGCAAAGGCTGATTCGATCATTTAGTTAGAGGCTGCCGTAGCATTGATGACAGGCAGCGAACGCTCGGGATCATGGAGAATACAACGAACCCTAACGTTGCGGTCTAAGTCATACAATGGGATCGGAGCTGCGACGCATTCATCCATACGAAACTCACATCGCGGCGCGAAATGGCAACCGGGCGGAAGATCGGTTGGACTCGGAACGACGCCGTCGATGGTCTGCAGCCGAGCTTCCTTGATCACCGAATTTGCGGTGAGCTTCGGAACAGACCGGAGCAAACCCTGTGTATAAGGATGTTTCGGTGCTTTAAAAAGTTCATCGACGTTCGATTCTTCGACGATCTTACCTGTATACATAACGCACACACGGTCAGCGACTTCTGCGACGACGCCAAGGTCGTGCGTGATCAAAAGGACTGCCAGCTTTCGCGACGTTCGTAATTCGTTGAGCAGTTCGAGAATCTGAGCCTGGATCGTCACGTCGAGAGCCGTCGTCGGTTCGTCGGCAATCAGCAATTCGGGGTCGCACGCGAGTGCCATTGCGATCATGACACGCTGCCGCATTCCACCCGACAGCTGATGCGGATAATCATTAACGCGGCGTTCGGGCGACGGGATCGAAACCTCTTCCATCGCGTCAATGGACGCTTGCCACGCCTCGTTTTTATTCAAGCCGCGATGAAGCCGAAGAGCCTCTGCGATCTGCTCGCCGACCGTGTAGACCGGATTGAGCGACGTCATGGGGTCCTGAAAGATCATACCGATGTCGTTGCCGCGAATCTGGCGAAGACGGTCGTCGGAAGCGGTAGTTAGCTCCTCGCCCTTGAAAGAGATCGTCCCGCCAGCGATCTTGCCCGGCGGATAGATCAGACGCATTATCGACAAGGCCGTAATGGACTTTCCACAACCCGATTCGCCGACCAAGCCCAGCAATTCACCTTCACCGATCGAAAAACTGACATCATTCACCGCCCTCACCAAACCTGCGCGGGTCGGAAAGTGGGTCTGAAGATTCGTGACCTTTAGAAGCGGATTCTGCATCAATACATCGTAAAGCTGTACTCAATCGTTCGGGATACGCTCTTGTTAACCCCTTTATCCTTCCTGGGTAGAAAGACGATCCTTCTGGCAGCGGCAATTGCCCGTTCCGTCAAGCCATACTGCAGCCCGCGAACTATGTTGACGCTGCTGACACTTCCGTTACTATTAAACGTTGCTCTAAGCACCACGGTGCCTTGCTGGCCACGCCTTCGGGCCAAATCAGTGTAACCAGGCTTTGGTTTGTGGACTAGAGTCAGTGACGTGTCCATCTCTTCTGGCTTCCCATTCTTCCAGTATTTTATATCGGTGGTCCTTTGGACATCATCTCCTACAACATTTGCGACCCCGCCACGGACGGATATTGCGGAAGATTCTGGAGCAAACTTCAGCGAATCGAAAAACGCGGATTCATCAACCGCACGATTTTCGTGAGCGGTGATCCACAATTCAACAAACCGTTTATTCTCGAGATCATCTACCACTAGAATGTGATATGTCTGACTTCTAAGGTGCGTCGTCTTGGGGTCCTGAGTTTGTGATCGCGCCACGATCTCCATATTTCTGAGACGGGCAAGTTCTTTAATTCTAGTCTCCATCGTTTCTCGGCCAAACTTCGGAGCCTTTTTGCAATATTGCGATCGGTTCTTCGTCTTCTGCCTCGATACTACGGCAGTATAAACAACGTCGTCGGCAAAGGCTGCGTAGGAGAATTGCTCATAGTACTCGCAGCTCCGGTCAAGATAGTCAGCGACCGGGAATTTTGGGAAGGAGACGCCTATCTCATTAGGTGTCAATGAATAAGCTTTCCATTCCGGCGCAGACACGAGACCGATCTTAGCCATTTGGCCGACCGTGTTAACTGTGAAAGTACTTAACCCAGCCATAAACACGACTGCGATAAACATGATTCGGTTCATATTCTGTTCCATATCCGGCAAAAACTTCCGCCACGAATACTATTGAAGGCCGATTGCCGCTGCGATTCCTTCTACGGAACTAGAAAAAGTGCAACGAAGATGTGATATTAACGTAAAAGGTATGTGCAAGGAAATATGCCGCTAACGTTACTATAAGACCGTTGGAGCCATCGTCAGGCAGGCAACGTTTTTCGTCGCGATTTCCTCAAATAATTGTTAAAGTTAAGTTTCATCCAAATCTTCCGGCTTTTTTTTCAGGAGACGCTACGTGATAAAGTTCAGATCCCTTTCCGCTCTTCTACTTATAACCACAATCATTTTTAACGCTTCGATCTCAGGATCCGCGCAGACGGTCGCAGATAATAAATCCGCAGGAAAAACAGCAGCCGCAGCACCAGCCAAACGGCCGGTTGTCGGTGAGGATATCGAACGCGACGTTGCCGAGGCATTGGCGATCATCGAGAACGAGCACGTTGTCGGTGTAGCGATCGATTACAATTCGCTTGTTAAATCGTCGATTGAAGGCATGCTGGGGTCGCTGGATCCTCATTCCAATTACTTTGATGCAAAAGAATTCGAACAGTTTCGCACAGATCAGAGCAGCCGATATTTCGGCATCGGTGCTACTATCGGCGACTTGACCGACCCTGACGGAAAGATCGTTGGCACGTATATCCGAGCTACCTTTGATGGCGCTCCGGCGCACCGGGCGGGGTTGCGATACGGCGACAAGATCATTGAGGTAAACGGCAAGCCGATGGTGGGCAAACCGTTTCCGGAAGTAAGAGATGAGCTTCGCGGCCCGCGTGGAACGCCGGCAAAGCTTATCATTGAACGCTACGGCACCGGACAGCGAGAAACCATTCAGATCGTTCGCGATGCAGTTCCGCAGCCCTCTATCTCCGAGGCTTACATGATCAGGCCCGGCGTAGGTTACATCGGCATGAAAGGCGGATTTAATCAGACGACCTACGCTGAGTTTGTCGAAGCAATGAAACGCCTCAAGGCCCAGGGAATGCAGCAGCTTGTTCTCGACCTGAAAAATAATGGCGGCGGATTGGTCGGCCAGGCGTATCGCGTGGCTAACACGTTTCTCTCACGCGGTCAGACGGTCTTTACGCAAAAAGGACGGATCCAAGGTGTGACCGAACCGTACCGGGCAGAGAATCCTTCGCCGGAAGGTATGCCGGTTGTCGTTCTGGTAAATCGCAATTCGGCGTCCGCATCCGAGATCCTCGCCGGTGCGTTGCAAGATCACGATCGTGCGTTAATAGTCGGCGAAACGACTTTCGGAAAAGGTTTGGTGCAAAATCCGTTCGTCTTGGATTACGGATCGATGCTGTTGCTGACGATCGCCAAATACGAAACGCCTTCGGGCCGGCTTATTCAACGGGATTACTCCGACGGCGGTCTTTACAGCTACTACACCAAAGGTGGAGTTGGGCGTGAAGACGAGGATGCGGTCCGTACCCCGACCGGTCCAGAGGCTCGGACGGATCTGGGACGCGTGGTTTACAGCGGCGGAGGCATTAATCCTGATATTGCGATCAAACCGGACACGATTCCTATCGAACAGGCTCGATTTCAGCAGAAATTGGCCAACCCGATCTTTTCATACGCGATGGATCTCGCATTTGGAAAGATAGCGGGTTTTGAAACATTGAAGATCGACCGCCCGATAGATTTCTCTTATGATCTTAAGCCGAACGATCTTAAGGTTTCCGATCGCCTGTTTGAGCAATTTAAGAAGTATGCGGTAAGCAAGTATAAGTATACCGCGGCCGAAATTGATCGCGAACGTGAATATATTGAACGAACACTTCGGGTAGAGTTAGTGACGGCCGCCTATGGATCGACGACATCCTTCCAGGTTTATAATGAGGCGGACAATCAGATAATCGGTGCGATCGATGTTCTTCCCCAGGCCCGGCAGCTTGCGATGGACGGAGCAAAGGCTCGTTCAAATGCCGCCAGCCGGCAAACGGCAAATGAACGCTAGGAGTTTACGATCTGAAGACAAAGAAAAGAGCATCCGCATTGGACGCTCTTTTCTTTTACGTATAATTTGACCGACGGTTCCGTTAGAATAGCCAAACGACAAAGTAATAGACGCCAAACCCGATCCCGATTAGGACCGCGACGAGCAGCAAGGACAATGCGGCCATCATCAACTTGAATTTCTTGTATCGATTTTCGTCCGGTGGTGACAACTGATTCTGCGGAAAGTATGGCGGTGGTCTATTCATACTCCTATCTTGGCAAAGGCGGCTCCTGATTAGCAAGCCCGCAGATGGGATGAGCCTTCGCGGAGCATGCTTTGCGGGCGGCGAAAATGATCGCAGTATGGCATTCTGCCAATATCTACTTATGAACTTAAAACAAAACGCTCTCCTGTCGATGCTTCTA
>JBBQTV010000056.1:0-18471 GCA_038212935.1 Pyrinomonadales bacterium
CGATCGACTGGAGTTTCTTCTCGTTATCCGCACCATCACCGATCAGAGCGTCGATCATGCCCACGGTGCGATAAGTGATAGATTCTGCAACCCACGTACGGATAGCCATCTCTGCGAGCTTGTGTTTGATCGCTCCGAACGTCGAGATCGGCTTGTTGAATTGATGCCGCTCGTTCGCATAACGAACCGTCTCATGAATGGCAAGCTTTGCTCCGCCCGTCACCGACGCGCCAAGTTTGAATCGGCCAACGTTTAGCACATTGAAAGCGATCTTAGCTCCGTCACCAACGTTTCCGATCAAATTCCCGACCGGGATCTTTGCATCCGACAAAATAACGGCGGTCGTCGACGAAGACTTGATACCAAGCTTATGTTCCTCCGCACCGGGACGACAATTCTCCGATCGTGGCACCAGAAAACATGAGAATTTTTCCTTCTCGCCGTCCACCTTGGCGAAAACGAGATAAACGTCGGCAAATCCGCCATTGGTGATCCACATCTTTTCGCCGTTCAGGACGTAGTGCTGGCCGTCCTCAGTCAGCTTCGCAACGCACTTCGCGCCAAGGGCATCCGAACCCGAGCTCGACTCGGTTAAACAATATGCCGACACGATCTCCCCGGAGATGATGCCGGGGATCCATTCTTTTTTAAGTTCTTCGCTGCCCCAATACAGTATCGGAAGCAAGCCGATGGAAGTCTGAGCTCCATAGGTCGAACCAAATCCGCTTCCGCGGCCAACCATTTCGGCGATGATGGCTCCGGTAGTCTGATCGAGTTCCATTCCGCCGTAGGATTCTGGAATGTTGGCTCCGAGCAGACCAAGGTCACCAGCCTTTTTGAGCAGGCCCCTGGCAATGTCCCACTCGTGCTTTTCAAGCACCGGAAGGTTCGGCACAACCTCATTGTCAATATACTCGCGGCAAGTATCGCCGATCATCCGATGCTCATCGGTAAAATCTTCCGGCGTAAACACCTCCGCCGCCGTCTGGTCGGCGATCAAAAATTCACCGCCTTTCATATATTCTTTCTCAAGTCGTGTATCCATTGAATCTCCTTGGGTTGGTGGAAATATTATAACTGAATGAACGTTCATTCAGCAAGCAAATAGTAGCCGGCCATCACGTTTAATCTGGCGTGGTGTTTCGGTGGAATCACAAAGGATCGCTATTGCTGTCGGCTCAATACGGTAAGCGTCATCTTAAAACTCATCCAAAAGCTTGAAGAGCATCCCGGCCGTGATCGTCTCGCTGATGTTTTCGACAAACTGTTTATTCTCTTCTTTTATGCTCGCAATGCCGTTCTTAAGAATGACCGGAAAATAATCGAGATCCTTTGCTCCTCTGTAAGTAGACAGGACACAGAATTCGGCGCAGAAGCCGGTGATCACAGGCGTATCGACGCCGTGCTCTTTCAAGAGCGCGTTGACCTCGGTCTTGTTAAAGCTGTTGCCGTAGCGTTTGTGTATGCGGATCGCACCGTCTTTCGGCGTGAGCGAATCGATGAACTCGAAGCCCGGTGTTCCCGGAACGACTCCGTCGTCTTCGTCCACGTCCTGAACGTAGATCACGGGAAGTCCCTTTTCCTCAAACCTCGACAGCACGTAGTTGATGTGCTCCGCCGCCGCGTCCATTTGCGAAAGAATCTCACCGCGGTAAAACTCTTTCTGCATATCGATGATCATTAAGGCTGGTTTCATAATTCTTCGACTCGATCTCTGACCTTGTTCCTTGCTCGTTCGATAATCGCAAGATAATCAGCCGAGAACGGTTCGACAAGTTGTTTCTCAAGCAGACAACAGACATTCCAGAGAACACGTTGCTCGGCCTGATCAACGATCTCAAGTTTGTCCTTATCCGAGAAACGAGACACGAACTCGAAAAGGACGAGAGCTTCATCCTTGGTTAGCTTCAACTCGACCTGCTCGTCTTCGGCTTCCATTCTCAGCGTCTCCGCGTCTCGGCGGTTTAGATCGATTCAAATATCCCCGCCGCGCCCATTCCGCCGCCTACGCACATTGTGACCATGCCATAGCGGGCATTTCGGCGTTTCATCTCTTGCAGGATCGTCGCCGTCAACTTTGCCCCTGTGCAGCCCAGCGGATGGCCGAGAGCGACCGCCCCGCCATTTACATTTACTTTCGACGGATCCATTTCGAGCACCTTCATCACCGAAAGCCCCTGAGCGGCGAACGCTTCGTTAAGCTCGATAACATCGATCTGATCAAGCGTAAGACCGGCAAGCTTCAATGCCTTCGGGATCGCATATACCGGGCCGATACCCATCTCTTCGGGCAAACATCCTGCCGTCGCGAACGATACGAACCTTGCTATTGGCGTAAGCCCTCGCTCTTTAGCTTTCTCAGCAGACATCACTATCGCCGCCGCGGCTCCATCGGACATTTGCGAGGAGTTTCCGGCCGTAACGGTTCCTTTCGCATGAAAGACCGCACGCAACTTTGCCAAGCCTTCGAGCGATGTATCCGCCCGCGGACCTTCATCCGTCTCGAAAACGACCTCTTTCTGGCGGACGCGGCCTTTTTCGTCGAGTTCATCGATCCTCACCGTCATCGGAACGATCTCGTCCCTAAACTTCCCTTCTTTGATCGCTGCGAGAGCCTTTTGGTGCGAGCCGTACGAAAACTCGTCGGCCTGTTCGCGGGTTACCTCGTATTTTTTCGCCAGGTTCTCGGCCGTCAAGCCCATATTCAAATAGTAATCGGGATATGTGTCAGCAAGATTCGGATTGGGCCGAAACGTGTTTCCGCCCATCGGGATCGCCGTCATCGATTCAAGTCCGCCCGCAACGATAACGTCAGCGCCGCCAGTCGCGATGCGGTCCGCTGCGATCGCGATCGTCTGCAGTCCTGACGAACAATATCGGTTGATCGTCATCGCGGATGCTTCGACCGGAAGCCCCGCCAAAATAGCAGACGTCCGTGCAACGTTCATTCCCTGGGATGCCTCGGGAAAAGCGCAACCCATGATCACGTCTTCGATCAATGACACGTCGACGCCGGCTCTTGCGACAGCCTCCTTGATCGCTAACGCTCCCATCTCATCTGAACGCGTGTTCTTCAACGTGCCCTTCGGCGCCTTCCCCACAGCCGTCCGCACGGCCGATACTATTACTGCTTCTTTCATAATTTTACCCTTATTTCAGCTTTCTAACTTGACCGGTGTCGATGTCCTCAAATGCTGTGTATATCAGTGGTGATGAGACTATTTGCTCGCGAATTGTATCTTTTTCCTCCTCGGTTGCGTCCGCACAAAAGGGGACATCAACGATGGTGATCGGTGACATTTGGGGATAGGAAAAGTTGCAAACCCCATCCGCAAACTCCAAAAGAACACCGTTGGGTTGAGGGATTTTCTTTCGTAGAACATCTTCGTCAAATCTATGTATGTCTTTCTGAGTTGCAGTCTTTTCAAATGCAAAAACTATCCGATTCTCTAACTCCGAACCAATTGGCCGCATGTCATTCACACCGGGAGCCTCATATCGTGCCCATCCCAAGGCTCTCATCCCCTGCAAACCGCCGAGAAAGAAAACCGGGAGCACCATGCAACTAACAAACAAAGCCGCGGCGTATTTCACCTTATTCAAACTGGCAGCTACCGCTGCACCAATGAAAAGAATAATCACCGCCGGAATCAACAGGTACAGAAAAATAATTCCATACGTCATTGAGGCAATGTACGCAATAGGTTCGGAGGCAACTGCGTAGGCGGCAAGCAAACCAAAAGAGGCGCATATACCGATTGCCAATAAAACTAAATTTCTCCCTTTCGTCTCTTAACCTCCTTAGCTAGACTCTGCCTTTCGCTTGATCGTTTTCAACATCTCCATCCTAATCAATCCACTGAACGGCTGAACAAAAGTCCAATAGAATCCGAAGCTTCGGCGGCTGCCTTCGTCTAAGCATTTTATTCGGGTTTCGGTGGTCAGCCGGGTAATTATTCCATCAGTTCCGTCGCTTTCAACCGCAAAGTTCCAAACCGCTTTCGCGTAACCGCTTTTGTCGAACGCCTTGAAGTCATCTGCATCTACGTCCTGCAGATCCCCCCACGGGGTCCAAAATCGTCCTGCCAAGCCGATCAGAAATTCGCTCGCGGGCCGCTCGCCGAGGATCCGGAACTTTGAATAGCTCAGATTCCGTAGGGTCAATGCGTCTGCCGACATTCCTCGCAGCGTCAGCAGAGTTCGCACGATCCACGATTCACCAAAGTTCGCATCTTGAGCCGCCTCGTAAACCGTCGCGGCATCGGCTTCGATCGCTATCGAATGCTTCTCCTCAAAATCGAATTCCGGCAAAAATTCATCGATCAGCATTTTGATCCTTCATATCGCGACTTCGACTTCCAGGACACCGAGTGTCCGTAACGCACCCGGCTCGATCTCGATCAAAAACCCCCGTTTGCCGCCGTTCACGAAAATTCTTTCGAGCTCAAAGATCGTCGGTTCAGCGTAGATCGGCATTTTCGTCTTTGTGCCGAACGGCGACGTTCCGCCGACCAGATATCCCGTCAATTTCGATGCCCTTTCCGGCGTTACGGGCTCGATCGTTTTCACGCCTAAATGCCTTGCGAGGGTCTTTGTCGAAACCTCGCGATCGCCGTGCATCAGCACGATCAGCGGCTTCCTTTCGTTAGTCTCAAACACCAAGGTCTTCACGACCGCATGAACATCAACACCCAGCTGTCTCGCAGACTCCTTCGCTCCGCCCTTCTCAACGTAATCATAAAGATGCGGAACGAACTCGACCTTTTTCTCTCTCAAAAATCTAACGGCCTGAGTTATTGGGAAATCGATCGGCATTCCTTATACCTAAAACACGATGTCACATGATCGTTCGCCATGCCCGTCGCCTGCATGAACGCGTACATTATTGTCGAGCCTACAAAGTTGAAGCCACGCTTCTTGAGATCCTTGGAAATGGCGTCAGACATGTCGGTCTTTGCCGGCACGTCACTCAGTTCCCTTCGCTTTCCGTCGATAGGCTTGCCGCCAACGAATGACCAAATAAATTTGTCGAACGAACCGAATTCCGTTTGCACGTTAAGGAACGCGTTTGCATTCTTCACGGCCGACGCGATCTTCAATCGATTGCGGATTATACCTTCGTTCAGCATTAATTGTCCGCACTTCGCATCAGTGTACCTCGCGACTTTCGCGGCATCGAAATTATCGAACGCTTTGCGATAGTTTTCTCGTTTTGCGAGAACCGTGTCCCACGAAAGTCCGGCCTGGGCTCCTTCCAATATCATGAATTCAAAAAGCGTACGGTCTTCATGAACCGGAACACCCCATTCCGTGTCGTGGTATTCAATTGCGAGATCGTTCTTCGCCCATCCGCAGCGTTTAAGGTTCATACAGAGTTATAGATATTCCTCGATCAACCTGCTCGGCTCAAGTCCGACAAAATCCGCGCGGGCTTCAACCACCGCGTCACATTTCATGATATCTTCCGCCGAGTTGACGGTCGTTATGCCGATCGCCTTCATTCCTGCCCGTTTCGCAGCCTCAAAGCCGCCAAGTGCGTCTTCAAATACTAGACAGTTTCGCGGTTCGACGCCCATTTTTTGCGCCGAGACGAGAAACATGGCAGGGTCTGGTTTGCCCACGGTAACATCTGCGGCGGTCGTTACCGCGTCAAAGTACTTTCTTATTTCGAGCCCGTCGAGAATAAACTCCACATTTGCCGTGGGAGCGGCTGTCGCCACCGCCATCTTTAGCCCGAGTTCTGCGGCAGCCTCCAGAAATTCGATCACGCCGGCGATGGGCTTTCGGTGCGGCAAGAACGCTTTCCGATAGAGAGATTCCTTCCTAAGTGCCAGCTCAGTAATGCGGTCTTCTGAGATCGCTCCGAATACCTCGGGAATGATCTCGCGATTCGTTCTCCCAGCTGTGGCGACCAGAAATTTGTGCACGTCCATCTTCACGCCGTTCTCCTCCAAGAGGACACGCCACGCGTCGGTGTGAACGTGCATATTATCAACGAGCGTTCCATCCATATCAAAGATGAAGCCCCGGTTTGTCAGATCCGTCATTTATTACCCTTTTTCAAACTTAAAAGCCTCGTTTCAAACTCCGCGTAAACGACCCATTTGAAGCTTTCGGGCATTTATCAAAGATCTATTTCGGAAACCCCAGTGTCCCGATCACCCGCTTTGCCTGCCTTATGTGCCGAAGCTGGTGTTCCGCAATGATGTTATACGCATCTGCCAGCGAGTACGTGACGAACCCTTGAAACGACGAGGTCAGGGTGGTTTTGTTCCAGTCAACCTGATTAGTTTTCTCGATCGTGGACCGAAGCTCAGCCTGGCTGTCAGCAAACCTCTCCACGATGTCGGCCGGCACATCACTAGGCGGGATGAACCGCTCGGTCGTCTTCACCTTCTTCTCGTCTTTCGACATGTACTTCGTCAAAAATGGGCCGAAGAATCCACTCAACGGAGAAAACCGCTCCCACCAATTCGACCTACGCGTTCCATCCGCGATTCCGCGAAAATCTTCCGAATAAATCTCGGATGTCTTTATCAAATGATCCAAACACTGCCCAACGCTCCAGTTTTCCCCGGCTGGACGCCAATTCAACTGCGCAGCCGTTAACTGACCAAAAGCATTGCGGACCTCCGCTTCGTTCGAAGCAAGGTCGCTGGAAATTCTTTCGAGATCGTTCGCCATACGGCCTCCGCGGAACCTTAATTTCTCAACGGTTTGCCCGTTTTTAGCATGGCGGCGATCCTCTCCTGCGTCTTTCGCTCACCGCAAAGCGAGACAAACGCCTCGCGTTCCAGGTCGAGCAGATACTGCTCACTAATGAGAGCAGAATGGTTCATATCTCCGCCACACATTACTTTCGCAAGCTTCTTTCCGATCAGGACATCATGATCTGACGCAAAGCCGCCCTGTTTCATCATATGAAGTGCGATATTCATCGCGGCCTGGCCGGCTTCGCCCATGACGTAGATATCTTCTCGCTGCACCGGCTGAACGTAGCCTGAAGCGTCCAGATTCAGCACTTCCTGTTTTGCATCTGCGATCAGGCGGTCGCCATTCATCGATATCGAATCAACGTCTCGAAGAAATCCCCATGCCTTTCCTTCTTGCGCAGACGTCGCGACCTTGCCCATCCCGATCATCTCAAAGGTCTTTTTCAAGAACACGAGCGGGTCAGAATCAGGAACCGCTTTTGCCGCGTCCATAGCTCGCATCGTCATCTCTTTCGTTCCGCCGCCGGCCGGAATCACACCGACGCCGACCTCGACCAGACCGATATAAGTCTCGCCCGCCGCGCGGACACGATCGCCGTGGATTGCGATCTCGCATCCGCCGCCAAGCGTCAATCCGTAAGGTGCAGTAACGACTGGCTTTGCCGAATACCTAAGTCGCATGACAGCCTGCTGCAGAGCGTGGACCATCATATTGATGTCGTCCCATTCTTCTTCCTGCGCTGCCAGCAGGAGCATCATTATGTTCGCACCGGCCGAGAAGTTGCCGCCCTGATTGCCAACCACCAGGCCTTTGAAGTTCTTCTCGACCTCGTCGATCGCGAAATTCATCATCGGCACCGTGTCGCCACCGATCGAATTCATTTTCGAGTGAAACTCTAGGCAAGCCACGCCGTCACCGAGATCGATCAAGGAAGCCCCCGGATTTGATTTGATCACTCCGCTGCGTTCTTTTACTGACTTCAGGATCGTAACTCCGGGCCGGTCCGCCAGCGCCCGATATTCACCAGCTACCAGATCATAGAAGGAGTGATCGCCGGCCTCGCTCTTATAAAAAGTTTCCGCCCCTGAGCTCAACATCTTCTCGATACTGTCCGGGATGGCCTGGCCTTCGGCCTTCATTCGCTCCACCGATCTTGCAAGACCGACGGCGTCCCATGTCTCAAATACGCCGATCTCCCAACCGAATCCCCATTTAATAGCGTTATCTACTTCGACGATTGTGTCAGCTATTTCCGGAATCCGATTCGCCGCATACCTAAACGTCCGCGACATTGTCTTCCAGAGAAATTCCGCGACATTGTCATCACCCCACACCAGCTTGTTTATGCGAGCGTTCTGGTCCTCGATCTGTTTAGCTCCTTCTATCGACGGGAATTTGGTCTTTTCTTGCGGCTTGTATTCGAATGTCGAGAGGTCGAGGCCGTGTATCTCGGTTTTGCCGTCGGCATTCTTCGTTTTCTTGTAGAATCCGCCTTTCGTCTTGTCGCCCAAGAGATTTTTCTCGAGCATCTTTTCGATCACATCGGGAAGCAGAAAAACATCGCGGTCTTCGTCATCCGGCACGGCCGGGTACAGATTCTTGTTCACGTGGACGAGCACATCGAGACCGACGAGATCTGCGGTCCTGAACGTCGCCGATTTTGCGTGGCCGATCGCCTTGCCGGTCATCTGATCGACCTCAGTCGGCGTAAAATCCATCGCGATCATTTCGTGAACTGTCGCCATCATCGCAAAGGTGCCAATTCGGTTGGCAATAAAATTCGGCCGGTCCTTTGCCGCGACGACACCTTTGCCTAGCCGTTGGTCCAGAAATCCCGAAAGCTTGCAGGCCATCTCGCCGTCTGTCCATTCGGTCGGGATCAACTCGACGAGTTTCATGTACCGCGGCGGGTTGAAAAAATGAACACCGACGAAATGCTTCTTAAAATCATCCGAAAATGGCTCCGCGATCGAGGCGATCGGGATTCCGCTCGTGTTCGTCGCGACGAACACTCCGGGCTTTCGATGCTTCTCGACCTCCTCAAATACCTTGTGTTTGATATCCAGCCTTTCGACAACTGCCTCGATGACAAGGTCGCAATCTTTGAGCCGCGGCATATCGTCTGCGAAATTTCCCAGCGAGATCAATTTCGCATTGTCGGCGAGCATAAAAGGGGCTGGCTTGAGCTTCTTGGCGGCCTCGAAAAGCGATCCCACGATACGGTTGCGAACGGCGGGTGACTCGAGGGAAAGGCCTCTTGCCTCTTCTTCCGGATTCAATTCGCGGGGAGCGATGTCCAAAAGAAGTGTTGGAATGCCCGCGTTTGCAAGATGCGCGGCAATACCCGCCCCCATGGTTCCCGCCCCCAAAACTGCTGCCTTCTTGATGTTCATATGTTTGGCTTATTGAGAATAAAGAATACGGAATTATAACTGAATGAACGTTCATTCAGCAAATTCAGACCGCTAGGTTTCTAGAATCTTGCGCTTTTACCTCTGAAGTCCGATAATCTCGAAGTACTTAGGCCGCCGACCGATCGTCTGCCGCTGCCAGTATGTTCGTCAGATCATCAGCTTTACCGGTCGGCTCACAAAATAAAGAAAATTCAGGAGACGTTTCACATGAGGAGATTAATCACTTTGATGATTCTGGTTGCGGCGATGGGCATCGCAGCGACCGCTCAAACTTCGACAAGCGGCCCGACGAGCGGCCCCTCGGCAAGTACCGAAACAAAGCCAAAACGGATCGTTTTCAGACCTACAAAAGACCAGATCGGAAAGGCTCAAACGATGCTCAAGGCAAAGAACCTTTACTCGGGCGAATCCACAGGCAAATACAATAATGAGACCCGAAGCGGCATTAAATTGTTTCAGAAGGATAATGGATTGAAGCAGACTGGAACATTGAATCGCGCAACGCTTGAAAAGATGAGTATAGAGCTGACGGACACTCAAAAAACGATTCCCATTTCGCCAGACTCATACGCAAAGGAGAAATCGGATGGTGGAACTCAAGCCAATCCGAAACGAGCCCCGATCTTTAGAGCTACAAAAGATCAGATCCGTGAAGCTCAGCAGAAACTCAAAGACGGTGGAATGTACGGTGGTGAGCAGACGGGTCAGCTCAACAAGGAAACCCGTGACGGCCTGAAGAAGTTTCAGGAAGCAAATGGGCTCCAGGTGACCGGAACGTTAAACAAAGTGACGCTTGAAAAAATGGGTGTCTCATTGACGGAGATGCAAATAGCCGATTCCGTGCCTGCCCCACCTGCAAACTAGGGAATGGTCCCGGACATTTAGTCAGACAAAAGCCGGGCACTCGCTCGGCTTTTTTTACGTCACGTTTGAATTTCATGGTATTCTTCAAAAATGAGATTTAGACCATTTGTAGCTGTTATGGCCCTCATTTTGGCGATTACTGTTACTTCGTTCGCGAAGCCGGACGCCGAGGCCGAGATCAAGAACGTTCTCAGCACACAGGTTGTCGCATGGAACCGCGGAGATCTCGAGGGATTTATGGCCGGTTACTGGAAGTCGGATCAACTTACGTTCGTTTCAGGCGACAAGATAACGCTCGGCTGGCAAGCGACCCTCGACAACTACAAAACGAGCTACGATTCAAAAGAAAAAATGGGTACGCTATCGTTCGCTGAACTAAATATAACTGTTCTTTCGAAGAATGCCGCGGTGGTAGTCGGAAGCTGGTTACTTGCGCGCGAGTCTGATAGTACAAAAGGAAAGTTCACCCTAATATTCCGGAAAATAAACGGTGGCTGGCGTATCGTCCACGACCACAGCTCATAGTACCTTGAGTAGTTTCTTGCCTTCGCATTCACAAAATGTTGCATGAGGTGATGCGGCTCACCGGACGGTTTATACATTTTGGGAACCAATCGCGGAATTTCATCGTTTCTAGGCCATGATGCTTAGATATCTGATAATTTCCATTGTAATTCTTAGTTTTCAACAAGTGGCCATCGGCCAAGTACCGGCACCGAACATGCGGCGCATTGAAGCCAACCCGGAAACCGGCTTCTCATATCCTTACTACTTGATCATACCTAAGTCCGAGGTAGCCTCGGACATCCGGCCGATACTAGTTTCGCCAAACAATACAGGCTCTCTGGACGATGACATAACGATCCACGAGGAAAATGTGCAACGCCGAATACGACAACTCGAAAATGGCTTTAAGCAACTCAACCTTCCGATACTCATGCCCGTGTTCCCGCGGCCGAAGACAGATTGGAAGATATACACTCACGCACTCGACCGAGATTCGTTGGCAACCGAAAGAAACGAATACCGGCGCTTAGATTTGCAGCTCGTAGCGATGATCGACGACGCCCGCACCCTGCTTGAGGCCGAGAAGATCTGGACGGACAAGCGCGTATTGATGTATGGCTTCTCCGCAGCCGGCATGTTCACAAACCGCTTTGCGTTTCTTCACCCCGATCGCGTTCTCGCTGCTGCGGTCGGTTCTCCTGGCGGTTGGCCGATCTCTCCGGCATCAGAATTCAAAGGAAAAAAACTTCGATATCCGATCGGTACGTTTGATCTAAGATCCCTCACAGGCAAAGACGTTGACCTAGAGCGACTTCGCAAGGTGAGATTCTTTGTATTTCTTGGCGACAAAGATGAAAACGACTCCGTGATCTATGGCGACAGTTATGAACCAGAAGATAAAGAGCTTATTTTCGAACTGTTCGGCAATAGACCGGTCGATCGATGGGAGAAAAGTAAAGCCCAATATGCCGATGCTAAACTCAACGCTGAGTTTAAACTCTATACGGGCATAGATCATAAAATGACCTTACCGATAGTCGCCGATATAAATCAGTTCTTTGAGGCAGCAATGAAATGACTGTGGCGCCCGCTAATTTTTGTCGAAGTGGCTAGAAGGTATCGTATTGATACACAATGCACCTCTACAAGCCTTGGAATGACATTTGCAATCAAATCAATCTACCATGAGGCAGATGAATGCAAAACAATAACAAGGAAACAATAGAAAAATTAAAAGAATTGATTGAGGGCATCGATTTCTGTATGTTGACAACGATCGACACCGGCCAACTCCGAAGCCGGCCCATGTCGACGCAAGAGGTTGATGCCGACGCTAACCTTTGGTTCTTCACCAGCGAAGATACGCACAAGGTCGATGAGATCGAAAAAGACGGCCGGGTCAATATTTCATATGCTCAGCCCGACAAGGACCGTTATGTTTCAGTGTCTGGAACTGCCGAGATGGTGAAAGACCGGGCAAAGATCGAGGAACTCTGGAGCCCGATCTTAAAAGCGTGGTTCCCGGAAGGCCTGGATGACCCAAAGCTGACCTTGCTTAAAGTTTCGGTCGAAAGCGCTGAGTATTGGGATTCTCCATCGGGCAAGCTTGTGGAGGTCTTCGGTTTCGTTAAAGCTCTGGCGACCGGCCAAGAAGCCGGCTACGGTGAGAACGAAAAATTAACGTTCTAACCTGTTGCTCACGGCCGAACCTATTGGTTATGAGGGCAGTTGATATCTACAGGGAAACGTTCTTGCCGGTCGCGTCTGCCTCGCGGGCGGCGTCCAGTACCTTCTGCACCTTTACACCGTCGACGAAGGTCGCCGCGTTATCGAGTTCCGTTTTCCCTGCCCTTAGGGCTTCGATTATCTTCGGGGCAAAGGCCATAAATCCGCTTGGGAATCCGGTCTCAGGAACTCCGTCGATGCTTGGCGGAAATTCGACATCGACGGCCGTCCAATCCTTCTTTCCAGGTTTTCCGACGTAAATATCTCCTCGGTGGTTAACCCTCAGCCACCCGTAGCTTCCGACGAATTCGATCCGATTCACATATTCCGGACCTTCGATCATCGAAACTGAAACAAGCCCCGTAGCGTCGTCCGTTATCTCGCCGTCGCCAAATCGCAGCATCATATTTGCCTGGTCGTCGGTGGTAACCTCGCGATGCCTGCTATCGGAAGGGCGCTGTTTAACGTGTGTCTGAAGTTGGCAGATCACCGAGGATACATCCGTCTCCAAAAACCAATGGAACGAATCGATGACGTGCGAATTTATCGCCCCCAACGCGCCGCCGCCGGACTTTTCATCCGACCACCAATTCCATACCTGCGTCGGGTCGCCGCGATGCGGAGCCTGGAAGATGTACTTCGCATGCCGCACCTTCCCTATCGCTCCATCGTGTAGCATCGCCTTCGCCTTTTGCCGGCCAGGCAGGAAGCGTAGTTCGTGATCTATCAGTGCAAGCACGCCGGCCGCGTCCGCCGCAGCTTTCATCTCCTCTGCCTCGGCAACACTCATAGCCATCGGCTTTTCGGCAAGGATGTGCTTACCATTGGATATCGCTGCAAGTGCCATCTCCCTATGCAAATTGGGCGGCGTCGTTATGCAAACAAGATCCACATCATCGCGATCGATAGTCTTGCGCCAATCGTCGGTAAAATGGCCGATGCCAAATTCCTTTGCCGTAGCCTCGGCGTTTGATAGCGTGCCGCTCGCCACAGAAACTAGCTCGACGCCGTCGCATGCCAGAAATCCCGGGATCTGTACCCTGCGAGCAAATCCCGACCCAATAAACCCGATCCCAACTTTTTCTCTCATACTCTCTTTATAGTCGACCGACACGCAAAACAAAAACGCCGGACAAATGCCCGACGCCCGATCTCATTGGTTAAAACCTAGTGATTCAAGAATTTCCGCCCATCTCGAGGCTCGGCGAGGCCGCCTTTTTTCGTTTGCCGAATTTAAGGAAATGTTCGTACACTTCACGATCGTCTTTACTGATCTCAACTATCTCGGCCCCTATCAAGAAGCGCTCGGTCGAAAGATGGATACCCACCTTTTCATAACGCCGGCCGATCACCTTCATCCGGATCTTGCCTTCGGGTAGATCGATCTCAGCGTTCAGATGCCGGTCTTGACCGACAAGATAGTTCTCGCGAACACGGATCGCTGAGACGATGAACCCGACGCCGGATCGACTTAGATCAAAGGTTTCTCCGGAAATATACAGATTCTCGTTCGGTGAAGTAAGGCCACCGGTCTTGAACGTCGGTTCGAATACGATCTTTATCGGGAGGTTATAACGCTTTCTTGCAGCATGCGCACTCTCCGTGAATATCGAATTTAATTTTGCGACTATGTTTCTGAGCATCAATGTTTCCGGCAGCCGGGGGGCGTCAGCACTAGTTGGGCAAAAATTAATAATAACGTATTAGGACCGTATATTAAAAAGTCGTCCTAAATCACCTCGTCACTTGGTCAAGATCTCGCCACCTATGTCCTTGCTTATGATCTGCGAAGTGCCGGTTGCAGTCGGCACGAGTTGGAACGAGAGTCGGCCTGTCTTTCCGTACGTACGCGGCGTAGCAGTTGCGTAATAGTTCCGCCGATCGGTGCTCAGGTAAAGCTGGTATTTGTATCCTGTCGTCTCGGCCGTGGCGATGTCGGCGGGAAGGTACCCGAGTTCGATCAGCTTAGCGGCGTCAGCGAAAATGCCATCGTTCTGAAGTGCAAAAGCAAGCTGTGCCTTCGATATGCGTTCCAGCATCTTGCGTGCCTCTTCCTGAAGCGTTTCGATCTTCAGCGAATAGAAATAATTTTTCCCCTCGCGTTTGATCACGGCTTCGGCCTCTTCATCCACGCTGAGGATCACCCAATGGTCCCCGTTCCTGCGAAGCTTGACCTCTTGAAACTCAAGGGCTTCTTCATCTTCGAAGGGAAGCTTTGCGGTAACAGTTGCCCTGTCACCGACAATGATCTCGCCGTTTATCTGTATCTCCGCCGGGACCAACTTTGCCAAGGCTTCGAAATCGGCGGCAAATTCTTTTAGCTCATCGTCCGTTAGGCCTTCGATCGCCGGGCGGATGTTCGTTAGGTGGATCGCCTCACGAAACCGCTTTTCACGAAGCCGAACGTAAAATTCCTTCACAGTATCAGCAGGACTGTTCGGCGTGATCGCTATCGAGCCGGATTCGATCTTTTTATCGACCGCGTTTGCCGAACTGCTCGGTTCCTCAGCAACGATCGGCGTTTCTGTCGAGCAGCCGCCCGCAAAAACGGAGGTGACACAGATCAGGATGAACAGAAAACGCAGCAACTGCGCTTGCAAAACAATCAGCATAGATAAAATAGGGGTGAGTTCTCCAGCGCCGGTAATCGCCGGCCAATGCTTCGATCGAAGCGATCATTGCTTCCACTTAAGCGTGCCGGAAGCAAAAAAGGTAAGACACGCAAACATTAGTATAACGCGAATTTCCCGAAAAGGTAAAACAAATTTTCACACCGTGTAACTTTTGTTTAATCCCGCGGTGGGAAACGTCTTTTCCACCCCAGGAAGCCCTTCCGACGGGACTGCCGAGACCTTTGGGAACACGCCGGCGAACTTCGGGAGCACGCCCGAAAGCATTCTTCCGAGGCTGAATTCTGTTAAATTGGCGAGAAATCCTCTAAACTAGCGGAAATCCTTCTCTAGACACCGAAAATTTATGAAGACCTTCTCTTTGCGTTCTTTGCGGCTTTGCGTGAAAAAAGCTCCCCTCCTTACAAAGGAGGGGTGGCAGCCGCTTCGGCTGGCGGGGTGGTTCTCTCTCGCTCTGTTGTTACTCGTTTCATCTCTTTCGGCTCAGGTGCCGACGCCGAAAGACGTGCTCGGATTCACGCCAGGCGATGACCGAAAGCTCGCGAGTTGGGCGCAGGTCGTCGATTATTTCAAAAAGCTCGACGCGGCAAGCGACCGAATGACGTTCGAGGAAATCGGCAAAACGACGATGGGCGCTCCGTTCGTTTACGCGACCGTAAGCTCGCCGGAGAATCTGAAGCGTCTGGAGTTTTATAGAGATAACAACGACAGCCTCGCAGATCCACGGAAGATGGTCGATCAAGGACGGGTTGATGAACCTGGCATTAGGATTAGGCAAGGCAAGACCATCGTCCTCATCACCTTCGGCATTCACTCGACCGAGGTCGGCTCGACGCTTTCGTCGATGCTTATCGCCCACGAACTCGCGTCCAGCAGCGATCCGCGGATCAAGAACATTCTAGACAACACGATCATCCTCATCGTGCCGAGCCTCAACCCGGACGGCGTGGACATCGTCAAGAATTGGTATGACAAAACGCTCGGCACTCCGTACGAAGGCACGTCGCCGCCTGAGCTTTATCACAAATACACCGGCCACGATAACAACCGCGACTGGTATGCCTTTACGCAGGTCGAGACCCAGCTGACCGTCGATAAGATACACAACGTCTGGCATCCGCAGATCGTGCTCGATGTGCATCAGCAAGGCATTTACGGTGCGAGGCAATTCCTGCCGCCGTACATGCCGCCGGTCGAACCGAACGTGCCGCAGCAGATCGTCGAGGGCTACACCGAGCTTGGGCTCTACATAGCCGGCGATATGCGGAAGAAAGGTTTTCAGGGCCTGACGACCGGCACGACCTACGACGCATGGACGCCCGCACGCGCCTACTCGCACTACCACGGCGGCGTGCGCATCCTGAGCGAAACCGCTTCCGCTCGCCTCGCCACGCCGGTTACCGTTAAGGCCGATGAGCTTCGCGGAGGCCGCGGCGTCAACCCGCACAAAGACGACGCCAACAACGGCCCGGCATGGAAAGGCGGCGACTGGCGCCTCCGCGACATCACCAACTACATGTCCGCCACCGCCTTCAGCCTCCTAGACCACGCCGCCAACAATCGCCAAAAATGGCTGTCAAGGTTTTATGAGATCGGAAAGGAAGCGGTGGGGTCACAAGAAGTGTTCGCATACGTCATTCCAAGGAAAACACTTGCGGAACTCGAGAAAGAGAATTTCCCGTCGGGCCTTTCAAGTGCCGAAAGGCGAAATTTACTCCTCCGAACACTCACCCGTGCTGGAGTTGAAGTTGATTTTAGTGAGGAATTTGAAATTGACGGCAAGGTGTACCCTATTGGAACTGCGGTCATCCGACGGGCACAACCATACGGCGCCTTTGCTGAATCAATGTTAGAGTCGATTTCATATCCTGACTTGAAACAGGCGAGTGGTGAGCCAATCGCGCCCTACGACGTAACCGCCCATACGCTTTCCTTACTGATGGATGTCGAGGTAGTGAGATTCGAGAAGCCTTTTGACTATAAGTTATCAATAAGCGGCCCAATAAGAACGGACGCCTGTTTCTCAACCGCAAAACCGCGTTATGTAACGTATAGACCATCAATTCCGTCAATGGATGAGGGTTGGACACAATGGATTTTTCGCGAAGACGGGGGCTTCGATGTTAACTGTAATTCCCCACTTGAAAGTGTATCTGACAAAGATATACGCGCTGCAAATTCAAGAATGCTCGGTGGCAAACCCGCCAACGCCATTATCTTCCCTGACCAATCGCCCAATCAGATACTCAACGGCTACGCGAAAGGCTCTATGCCGGATGAGTATGTCGGGGGCGTTGGGAAAGAGGGTATTGAGAATCTCAAGAAGTTTGTCGAGGCCGGCGGAACGCTTGTGTTTCTGAACCGCTCTTCGCTGTTCGCGATCGAGCAGTTCAAGTTGCCGATCATAAATGTGACGGACGGACTCGACCGCAAGGATTTCTACATTCCCGGATCGATCCTCCGCACGCAGCTCGACACAGAGCATCCCATCGCCAAAGGAATGCCGCGGCAGTCGATCGCGTGGTTTGAACAATCTCCGGTTTTCGAAGTACCTCGCACTTGGACAACCTCAGGAGATGAGCCTGGTACAGCCTGGCAAACTATCAAGCCTACAGACGTACGTGTGATCGCATCATACCCGACAGACCCGAAAGAAATATTGCTTTCGGGCTGGGCACTTGGGGCTGAGCGTATAGCCGGCAAAGCCGCACTTGTCGAGATCAAGGTGGGCAAAGGCAAGATCGTCCTTTTCGGTTTCCGTCCGCAATACCGCGGCCAAAGCCTCGCAACATTTCCGCTGCTATTCAATGCGATCGGGAATTAGGAACACGACCGCATGAACATAGTTTCAATGGAAAATATCTCGAAGAATTTCGGCTTTAAGCCGCTCTTCGAGAATGTAACGCTCGGGCTCGAGGATCGCGACAAGGTCGGCATCATCGGGGCGAACGGTTCGGGCAAGACGACACTACTGCGCATAATCGCCGGCATCGAAACGCCCGACACCGGCCGCGTCGTCCGTGCAAAGGGCACGTCACTCGCGTATCTTTCGCAAGACCCGCCGTACGACCCTGACCTGACCGTGCTGGAGACGATCTTTGCCAAGAGCAGCGGGATCATGCAGACGATCCGCGATTACGAGGCCGTTTGTCATGACCTGGCGGCCGGCGACCATGGCGACGCATTGTTGCAGCGGATGTCCGACCTTCAGCACGAACTCGAGATGAACGGCGGATGGGAGATCGAGGCGAACGCCCGTGCCGTTCTCACCAGACTGGCCATCACCGACACCGCCGCCAAAATGGGTACGCTTTCCGGCGGCAAGCGAAAACGCGTCGCGCTCGCCCACGAACTTATTTTCAAGCCCGACATCCTTATCCTCGACGAGCCTACAAATCACCTCGACGCCGACACTATCGAATGGCTCGAATCGTATCTCTCGCGGTATACCGGCATGCTGTTGCTGGTCACGCACGACCGCTATTTCCTTGACCGCGTTACCGACCGCATCTTGGAGGTAGATCGCGGTGCAGTGCAGAACTTCAGCGGGAATTACGGTTATTACGTTGAGAAGAAAGCCGAACAGGAAGAGCAACGTGAGGTCGAAGGCCACAAAC
>JBBQTV010000057.1:0-18203 GCA_038212935.1 Pyrinomonadales bacterium
CGGCTCCTGATTAGCAAGCCCGCAGATGGGATGAGCCTTCGCGGAGCATGCTTTGCGGGCGGCGAAAATGATCGCAGTATGGCATTCTGCCAATATCTACTTATGAACTTAAAACAAAACGCTCTCCTGTCGATGCTTCTATTGGGACTTACCGTCCAGCTCGGGTTCGGCCAATCGCCGACAGCCGATTTTAATCGTCCGCAGTCCTTTGACGTACAGCATTACACCATCCGCATCAGCTTCGATCACGCCAAACGCACGGTGTTTGGTGACACAACGGTCGAACTCCGGCCATTGCGCGACGGGTTACGATCGTTAGAACTAGATGCACGCGATCTTAAATTCGACGCCATCACTCTAGCGGCCAACGAGGCGAAACTTGAACATAGACTATCTCCGGGCAAGGTTATCGTCACTCTTGATCGAGCATATAAAAAGGACGAGACGATCGCCATACGCTTCAGATATTCAGCAAAACCGAAGAAAGGCATCTATTTTGTGGATGAAAAGCGAGATAAGGATCGCGTCGTTCATTCATCGCAGATCTGGACCCAAGGTGAACCAGACGAGGCCCATCACTGGTTTCCGTCATTTGATTTCCCATCGGACAAGGCCACGACCGAGAAATTTGTGACGGTGGAAAAGGGTTTTCAGGTCATCGGCAATGGCGTTTTGGTTTCGGAAAGGGAGAGTGCAGATGGCAAAAGCGTCACCTTTCACTATAAGTTGGACATTCCTCATCCGACCTATCTAGTTTCGTTTGTCGTAGGTAAGTATGAGAAGTTCGAGGATAAGTTCCGCGATATCACGATGACCAACTATCTCTATCCGGGAACCGGCATCTTGAATCAGAATGCTTATTCGAAAACAAAGCAGATGCTTGAGATACACGAAAAGCTCACGGGCGTAATGTATCCCTTCAATAAGTACGATCAGACCGTGGTTGCCAATTTCCAATTTGGCGGAATGGAAAACATAACTGCGACAACGATGGCGGATAGCGAGATCGCGTACGCTAACCTCGAATTTCTTCGCGGAAATGTCGAAGACCTGGTTGCGCACGAGATCGCACATAGTTGGTTTGGCAACAACGTGACGATGAAGAATTGGGCTGAGCTGTGGCTTAATGAAGCGTTTGCGACATTCATGGAAGCCAAAGTTCGCGAAGAGTTATATGGACGCCAGGAGTATCTCCGAAAGATCGGAATTGACGCGGAATCTTTTATGGAACACGACGCGGCCGTGCCGAACAGCCACGCCCTGTTTAATCAGAAAGCGAAGGACATCTCGATCCTTTTCAAATGGCCGGCCGTAACCTATAACAAGGGCGGTGCGGTTGTTCACATGCTGAGTTCTCAGGTTGGCGACGAAGCGTTTTGGAAGGCAATAAATTTATATCTGACGCGCCACCGATTCGGCAGTGTAGAGACCGCGGACCTGATCAAGGTGATGGAAGAAACTTCGGACCAGAAGCTTGATTGGTTCTTTGATCAATGGGTTTATGGTACAAGTTACCCGAAGCTGACGATCAAGCAGGGATACGACGACAAGGCGAAAGTCTTGCGTTTCGAAATATCGCAGACACAGCGAGGCGATAAACTGACTCCCCAGGCATTCAGATTACCGCTTGAGATCGAGATCACGACTCCCGGCGAAAAGCCGCGACGCGAGACGCTTGAGATAAATGCTCGAAAACACTCGATCGAAATAGCCGCTCCGACCAAGCCATCGTCGGTGACCTTTGATCCGGACACAAAGATCCCGCTTATATCGATAAAGTCGAATTAGGCGATCTGACGAGCTAGTTAACAATTTATGAAGATAATGAAGGTCATTTTCGTGTTGGGGGTCTTGGCGGTGATCGGCGTCGCCGCAGCGGGATTTTGGTTCTTCAGCTCGCTGAATGCCTCGCGTGCACATGAGCGCTCGGCAGACTACATTGTTATCGAACGAGGTTCATCGCCGGCACAGATCATTTCAAAGCTAAGCTCAGAAGGCATAATCGCCGACGCGACGTCCGCAATGCTCTACCTGCGGCTCTTCGGCGATGCTTCGAAGCTGCAGGCGGGCGAGTACAATTTCCCTTCACCTATAACTCCGATCGAAGCCCTGAAGTTGTTAGAAAAAGGCTCCGTCAAGACAAAAAGGCTGGTCGTACCCGAGGGGTTTACGCGGTTTGACATCGCCAAGCGGATCCACGAAAACTTTGTCAAGACGCCCCCGCCAGGTACCGATCCGGCGAACTTCGCGCCGATGACCGAGGATCAGATCCTGCTGCTGATGAGCGATACGTCGCTGGTCAAAGACATAGCACCGGAAGCAAGAAATCTTGAAGGCTACCTTTATCCCGCGACCTATGACCTTGCACCCGACGCCAAACCGGCCGACATCGTGCGAACGATGGTCGATCAATTCAAAAAAGTTTGGAAGCCCGAATGGGCGGAGCGTGCAAGGCAACTTGGACGAACACCGCATGAGATAATTACAATCGCTTCCTTGATCGAAACTGAGTCGCCCGTCGAGAGCGAGCGTCCAATAGTCTCATCGGTCATATATAATCGCATCGAACGAAACATACCTCTCGGGATAGACCAGACCGTCGTGTACGTCGCCAAGATGCAGAACCGCTGGGACGGAACGATACACAAAAGCGATATTGATGCTGACTCGCCATACAACACTCGAAAATACGGCGGCATTCCGCCCGGTCCGATATCAAGCGTGTCCGTCAGCGCGATCGAGGCTGCTCTAAACCCCAAGCAGTCCAATTACATTTTCTACGTGCTCGACGTAGGAAAGAACGATGGCTCGCATCATTTCTACGCCTCAGCCGCCGAATTCGAACGCGGGAAAGCGGTGTACCAGAAATGGCTCGCGGAACAACGGCTGATCAAGCGTGAGCAGGAAGGCAGCAAATAGATGGAACATTTAACGCCGGATATACTCTAAGTTAAGTATGATTGGGAAATATTCAATATCTAAACGCGAACGATTTCTTTTGCTCTCATTCAGCTTCGTTGCGTTTGCACTTTTCGCAGTCGGAATTTTCAGCGAAGCTATTCAGGCGTACAATTTTTCAGTTATCGAGCATCAGAGAGAACTCGCACGACGGGCCGGGGCTAAAGACATCATTAGCTTTGCAGCCTGCGGAGGGTTGGATTATGGAATTGCATTATTCAATCTGATGTTGCTTACTGTTTTCCTTTCATTGATCCGCCCCGGAAAGTACGTCCTCTCGACCGTTTTGACGTTGCTGTATGCTACGGTGCTTACTTTGAGTGTTCTTTTACGCCTCGATGGCCGAGGTGGCCTTGGAAGCGAAAATTTCTTCACTGATCCGTGGTATGAACTTTGGATGAAGACTAGCATCAATGATTACTTCGCGGGTTTTGTAATTGCCGTTTTGCTAATCTGGCAAGGTTCAATCCTTTGGCGTTTCTTGATAGGTAATCGTTGGAGCCCGAAACTGAGGTAATTTCCTCTTGCAAGATTGAACAAAGGTTATTGCCGACGCCTTCTATGCCCTACAAGAATGGTTGATACGGGACAGAGAATAGATGATAAAGCTCCTAGCTCTTGACCTCGACGGAACGGTTTTGGACTCGCGGGGAAATATCCCTCAGGCGAACAAGGCGGCGATCCGTGCGGCGGAGGATGCCGGCGTATTGGTGACGGTGGCGACGGGTCGGCGATTTCGCGATGCCTGTCCCGTCGGGCGGCAACTGGAGCTGAACGCTCCGCTCATTACGCACAACGGTGCTTTGATAAAGTTCGCAGAGACGCTTGAGACTGTGGACCATTCCCTGCTTTCGTCTGCAGTATCTGGCGAGATAATTCGTGTCGGAAAAGAATTTGGCGGCGACGCTCTGATGAGCGCGGACCCGCATGGCAAAGGCATACTTCTGTACGACCGTATTTCGGACGACAACATTCCGCTTCAGAAATACATTGTTTGGTCCAAGACCATGCACGGCGATGAGGCCGAAGAAGCAGTGCATCACGTCGAACGGTTGGAGGATGTGCTTCACGACCATAGCGTCATCCACATTTCTTTTTCGGGCGGTTGTGAGCAGATGGCAGAGCTGCAGACCGTTCTGGCAGCAGAACTTGGCGACACCGTCACGCTACTGGCGACCATCTATACACAACTTGATTTCACGCTGCTCGACATCTTGCCCGACAACGCGTCGAAAGGCACGGCCGTAAAGAAGCTTGCCGAAAAACACGGCATTAACAGCGACGAGGTGATGGCGATAGGCGACAACTTCAACGATCTGGAGATGCTTGAATTTGCCGGAACACCCGTCGTGATGGGTAACGCCGATGCCAGTCTGCTCGAACGGCCCGACCTTTTGTCAACGCTGAGCAACAACGAAAACGGCGTTGCTGTCGCCATCGACAGGTTCATATTCGGTAAAGGTTAGCATTAACTGCCAGTTTCGCCTTTCGCGTCAATTCGTGATAAGTTTTTTATTTCGCAATTAACCCATTTTAGGAGCATTTAATGAGCAATAGAACTGCAGTTATCGAAACGAACAAGGGAATCATCAAGATCGAGTTATTAGAACAGGACGCACCGAAAGCAACGGAGAATTTTCGTCTTTTGGCCGAACGCAATTATTATGACGGCGTTATATTTCATCGCGTGATCAAGAATTTTATGATCCAGGGCGGCGATCCGCTTGGCGAAGGATACGGCGGCGAATCAGCCTGGGGCGGCAAGTTTGACGATGAGATCGACCGCAGCTCCGACCTGTATTCCGGCGTTTACGAAAAAGGCACTGTGGCGATGGCCAATTCCGGGCCGAACACCAACGGGTCGCAGTTCTTTATAATGCACATCGATTATCCGCTGCCGCCGAGCTATACAAAGTTTGCCAAGGTCATCGAGGGCCAAGATGTGGTCGATTCGATCGCTGAGGTGGCTACGCATCCGGGCGATAAACCGGTCGAGCAGGTCGTGATGAATAAGGTTTACGTTGAGGAATCCGCCAGCTAATGCGTGCCGTTCTGCAGCGAGTCTCGCGTGCCTCAGTTAAGGTCGAAGGCGAGACCGTTGGTGAGATCGGCCACGGACTTCTAGTTCTGCTCGGAGTTGCAAAAGACGATACGGCCGCCGACGCAGAGTGGTTGGTCGACAAGGTTGTACACCTTCGTATCTTTGATGACGAGGGCGGCAAGATGAACCTCTCACTCAAAGATGTTGAGGGAGGTTTGATCGTAGTTTCGCAGTTTACTTTGTTTGCCGACACGCGGCGTGGGCGGCGGCCGTCATTCGTTGACGCCGCCGGTGCCGAGGATGCCGATCGGCTCTACGAACATTTCGTCGCTGCTTCGCGCCGCGAGGTTGCCCAAGTCGGGACCGGCCGCTTCCGAGCAATGATGGATGTAGAACTCGTAAACGATGGGCCGGTGACCATAATTTTAGACTCGGCTGACAGATGATGTTACTTATGCGAATCTATCTTTTAGTTAGTTTGATAGTGGTTGCATCGATGCTCGCGGGCTGCGGGCAGCAAACCGCAACCAATAGCAACGCTGCCCCTGAGGTTAAGAAAGGCGTCAAGCCGATAGCCGATGACGAAGTCGCCGTGATCGAAATGGAAAACGCGGGAGCGTACGGGACGATCACGATAGAGCTTTATTCGAATATTGCGCCGAAAATGGTTGAGCAATTCAAGGCTCTGGCCCGCGAAGGCGTTTACGATGGAACGACCTTTCATCGCATTAATCAATCGGTGATCCAGGGCGGCGACCCGAATTCGAAAGATGCCGATCCAAAAAATGACGGCCAGGGAAAATCGGCCAAGGAGAACGTTCCGGCCGAATTTTCCGATATACCTTATGACACGGCGATAGTCGGCGCGGCCCGCGGGGGCGACCCAAATTCGGCCAATTCTCAGTTTTTTATCACGCTAAAGCGCGAGTCGGGATTTGACAATAAGTACACCATTTTCGGTAAAGTAATCGAAGGAATGAATAACGTCCGAACCATTTCGGGTGTCCAGCCGAAGCAAGGTGAACGCCCGATCGAACCGGTGAGGATCAAAACTATACGGATCGGGCCTAGAGCAGGCGAAAAGTAGTAAATGCTCGCGTAGCTCAGTGGATAGAGCGCTTCCCTCCGGAGGAAGAAGTCGCAGGTTCGACTCCTGCCGCGAGTACCAAGTCAAATAAAAAAGGGCGTCTCGACGGGACGCCCTTTTTTCTTTTACCCGTAAACAGATCATCTGACCTTGAGCATTGGATCGCCGATCAATGTCCATGAAAGTCTTACATCCGTTCCGCCCGGGATAGTCGTCTTAGCGTCCCTTATCAAGTCGCCAAGGCGGGGGATCGTACCCGCTCCGATGCGGTTGTAGAATCGCTTTGCCATTACCTCTTGAATATCCGGCGTGGTTAGGCCGGTCGATGCCCAGGCCGCGACCGCACCGCCATTCTGCGAAAACAAAAGAGTTTCGGAAAGGCTGCTGCTCGATGTGGGTGATATAAAGAATCCATTCAAACAAGTTAACATCGTAAAGAGGCTTTCGTCGTTAGGATTATTCACACAGTTTGTTTGGCCGCCCGTGCATGTCACGTTATTGCTCGAGAAAAATGACGTCCCGGCCCACGCCGTCGTGCTCCCGTGGCCTGAGAAATTCACAAGGTACTTCCCGGTATTTACTGCCGAGATCAGCGAGACCTGGGCATCCGCGTCACCGCGGCCCACCATTGTCGCGGGTGTTCCCACAGGAAGTTCATTTCGAATACGGTTGCTCATTCCCTGAAAATCGTATCCGTCCGGCAGGTCGTAGGCGAACAAAACTCCTCGGTCTAAGGGATTCGTTAGGTTAGTCTCCCAATTCACAACTTTCGCCATTGCGATCGCGATCTGCTCACTCGTACGTCCCGGGATCCGGCCTATTGCCAATTCTGCAAGACCGTCATTGTTGAAGTCGACCAGAAACTCATCGCTGGCCGTTTCGGAAAAGATCGTGTTGATCGTTTTTGCCGGAACAAAGTTGTATTCCGGGAACCCGAGATAACGTCGCGGGTCATATGTCGCGTCCCCGATCAAGAGGACATAGGCCGGAGGAGTTTGCCAGTTTGTTTTGGCATAGCTAAGGAACGATTTGATCGAGTCAGCCGATAGAACTCCATAATTAAATTCGTCGTATATCTCGGAGACATCAACCACCTTAGTAGCAACGTTTTGGCCAGACCTGTAATTGGCCCAAGTCGCAGCAGCCGCATCGAAGTTCTTGTGAGTAATGACGATTAGTTCGGCACCCTGCGTCGGCGAGCCAAGCAGTTCAGTTTCGTACGGAACGATCGAAGCAGCGGAATGAACAGTGCCGGCTTCGAAAACATGGAAAACGCGGGGACGGCCCGCAGGAATGTTCAGCGAGAACGTTCCTTCCGTTTCAAATGCGTTCAGGCCAATGATCTCCTGCGGATCGTTAACAAAAGTCGTATCGATGACCCTTAGGTTTGCCGAAGTAAAGCCCGAGAGCAATGCAGCTTTATTATTCTGCGTAAAGAATCGCAGGTTATCCTGCTGAGCAAGATGTGCGCGAGAGAAGCTAAGCTCCAGAGTATCAAAGAAACTGTTGTCGCCCGTTACGGTCGATTGCATGTGGAGGGCATTCGCACCTTCTAGCAGGAACGAGGTGGGCACGGTCTCGGTGAAAGTATACGGAAACGGTCCGCCGCCGGTCGCGAGAGTTAATGGATTTCCGTTCAGGGTGACCTGGACATTATGGTTGCCGGAAGATATGCCCTGCAACTTCAGGTTCAATGTCACGGTCGGCTTTGTGAAATCGACCCCTGTCAATGTGAAAGGTAGAGTCGTGCCGGTTGCTGTCACCGCTCGTCCCCAAAAATTCTCTGCGTCTCCGTTCCGAATGTTGTTCGAAAAATTAGTTCGTTCTTTTAACGAGAAGGTCTGTTCATAACTGGGTGCCTTAACAGTAGAATTGTCGGGCCTGCTCGAACGGATCACGATCCGCTTTCCCCATGAAGGGCCATTGATAAGGAAATAGGTCTGAGTATCTGATTCCGGCGTGTCGATGCCCTTACCCATGAATTCGATGTATTCTCCGTTCGGCCCGACGTGTATAGCCTGCTCATTGCCCTGGAGGTAAAGCTGCCAACGTGTATGGTCGGTGTTCACATCGAAGCCGCCTGTTTCGAGCTCCGCTCGAGTTACGCGATGCATTCCAACTTTTTTAACACCGATCCGGACGCCAGGCTGGGAAACGACCCAACGATGGCCGGTCGGATCCGGAGCCGTAATCCCGGCACTGATCTCGGAGATAAGCGATTTCGGCGGGTTTAGCTCAGCATCGGTGCTGTATCGATTCAGCGACTGAGCCGCAAGCCGATCGGTCTCGGTTTCGAAGCCGTCGACCTGAGAAAGACCGGCAACGATCTGTGGAGCAAATGCCGAAGACGTGATCACACGGCCGTCGTTCGAGACCGCATCGATCACATAAACAGAACCGGACCTGCCTAGCGGGTCCACAAAAGAATAGTTTTCGCCGTATACAGGTCCCGATCCAAATAATAAGGACGATCCGCCTACAATATCTTCATTGACCAAGTTCTTGCCATCACCGTCTATCCGATAGATATTGAATCCAAAATTATCGAGTTCGACAGCCATTTCCCACTTAAGGAGGGCTGCTGAGCCATCCGTGTACGCACGGGTAGAGGCGAAGTCGGTATTTCTCGGGCTCGTCGTCTTTGTTGTGCCGCTCTCAATGCCTTTTTGAGGACTTCTCGTCGTTCGTTGAGCTGCCAAAGGCAAACTGCTGAACAATAACGAGCCTAAAACGAATACCGATGCAAATGTCCTTTTCATTAATTCACTCCTTAAAAGCAGGCGTAGATCTAGCTAAATTGTTTTATGTACTTGTTGACGTTAATACGAAGTGATCTTTGCTCAATGTAGGCCGCAAACATAACCCCGTTATACCGATACCTTTGCCCTACGATCTATTCCCGATCGATCTGTCATTCCAGGCAGCTTGCTACGCCGCCGCGGTCCCGCTGTTTTCAACTATCAGTTGGCGTAAAACATACGGCAAAATGCCGCCGCCCGTGTAATATTCGAGCTCGATGGGAGTATCGATCCTAAGGATCAATTCTGTTTCAGTCATTGTCCCGTCCAGACGATGAATTCGCAGAGTAACCATCTGCATTGGCCGGACATCCACACCGTCGAGGCCCACAAGGTCAAATTTCTCCGTACCGTCGATCCGGAGTTCTTCGACACTCTGGCCAGGCTTGAACTGAAGCGGTAACACTCCCATGCCCACCAGGTTAGACCGATGGATCCTTTCAAAGGATTCCGCTATGACCGCATCAACGCCCATCAACTGAGTCCCCTTGGCCGCCCAATCTCGCGAACTGCCGGTTCCGTATTCCTTACCAGCAAAGATCACGAGCGAGGTTCCCGCTTCTTTATACTTCTCGGCGGCATCGAAGATCGACATTTCGGTGCCATCTGGCTGAAATCTGGTATAGCCGCCTTCGACCGGCGAGACCATCAAATTTTTGATACGGACGTTGGCGAACGTTCCCCTGAGCATTACTCGGTCGTTTCCGCGACGCGACCCGTATGAGTTGAAGTCAGCGGGCTCGACGCCCTTTTCCTGTAAATAGGCACCAGCGGGCGAATTCGCCTTTATCGCCCCAGCCGGAGAAATATGGTCAGTCGTGACCGAATCGCCGAATATGGCGAGAGCCTTGGCTCCAATAAAGTCTGAAAACTTCCCCGTTTCCATCGAAAAGTTGTCAAAGAACGGCGGCTCCTGAATATAAGTAGACTCCGAATTCCATTCGTATATCGTGCCCACGGTGGATTCAATGTCGTTCCAAAGCGGATTCTGCTCAGCGAATTCACTGTACAGGCGGCGATATACTTCAGGATCGTACGCTGTTTTCAATAGCTCATTCACCTCGTCAAGCGATGCCCATATATCTTTCAAAAAGACGTCATTCCCGTCGCGATCGACACCGATCGGTTCCAGATTGACATCGCGTAAAACCGTGCCAGCCAGAGCGAAGGCAACAACGAGCGGCGGCGACATCAAAAAGTTGGCCTTTATATTCTGATGAACGCGTGCTTCAAAGTTGCGGTTTCCCGATAGAACCGACGCTGCGATCAGGTCGTTCTCGACCACTTCTTGTTCGATAGCCGCATCCAATGGGCCGGAGTTTCCGATACACGTCGTACATCCGTACCCAACAAGGTTAAAGCCGATCTCATTCAGATATTGCTGCAACCCCGCTTTTTCAAGATATTCGGTCACGACACGTGAACCGGGAGCTAGCGACGTCTTTACATACGCCGGTACTTTCATGCCACGCTCAGAAGCCTTCTTTGCTACTAGGCCGGCGGCTAGCATTACCGCAGGATTGGACGTATTTGTACAAGACGTTATAGCAGCGATCAATACATCGCCATTGCCGATGGTCGTTTTCACCTCAGCTTCGCCGTAGTTAACTCCTTCGACCCGGTCTGGCGTTGGGCGGTTATTGATCATCTCGACCTCGGTCGTAACGCTTGTATTGCGTAGGCTTGTATCGTCGAGGAGCGGAAGCGGTATAGATCGGCCGGATTGTTCGCCACCTCCGCCGTTAGAAGTTTCCGCTACACCACCGATGGTGACCATCACCCGTCGATCAAGATCCTCATTTGTCTTGCCAAAGCCGCCGTCCGAGACCGGCATACTGAACAACTCTTTGAAGCGGTCGTCTAGATTGGCGAGGTTGACGCGGTCTTGCGGGCGTTTCGGCCCAGCCACGGACGGCTGAATAGAAGAAAGGTCGAGATCGTAAACAACCGTGTAATCTACCTCTCCCTCCTTCGGTATCCCGAACATTTCCTGAGCCTTGTAATAGTTCATGATCGTTCCGATCTGCTCCTCGGTCCGTCCCGTCGCGGCAAAATACTCTAGGGTCTTTTCATCGGTGCCGAAGAAACCCATTGTTGCTCCGTATTCCGGCGCCATGTTGGCGATCGTCGCGCGGTCGGTCGCGTTGAGTGCGGCCGCACCGGTCCCGAAGAACTCAACGAACTTGCCTACGACATTTGCCTTACGGAGCATCTCCGTGACCCGCAGCACGAGGTCGGTCGCCGTCGCTCCTTGCGGAAGATCGCCCGTAAGGTTCACGCCCACCACATCAGGCGTTAAGAAATATACGGGCTGTCCGAGCATTCCCGCCTCAGCTTCGATGCCGCCGACCCCCCAACCAACGATGCCGACTCCATTGATCATCGTTGTATGCGAGTCTGTCCCTACGAGCGTATCGGGGAAATAAACGCCGCCGCGTTCAAAAACACCTTTTGCAAGGTACTCAAGATTGACCTGATGAACTATGCCTATGCCGGGAGGCACAACGCTGAAACCGTTGAACGCCTGCGTTCCCCATTTAAGAAATCGATAGCGTTGCTCGTTCCGCTTGAACTCCATTGCCATATTCCTTTGATAGGCAGCTTCGCTTCCGGCAAAATCAACCTGTACCGAGTGATCGATGACGAGGTCGACCGGCACCAGCGGTTCGATCATGTCCGGATTTTTGCCGAGACGTTGAACGGCGGAGCGCATTGCCGCAAGGTCGACCAATAGCGGCACGCCAGTAAAATCTTGAAGCACAACACGTGCAACAACGAACGGGATCTCTGTTGTACGCTCGGCTTTTGGCTGCCAGCCGGCAAGGTCACGGATGTTATGTTCGGAAACCTTTTTGCCGCCATCAAAATTACGCAGGACCGACTCAAGAACGATCCGGATCGAGACGGGAAGCCTTGAGATCTTGCCGATCCCTTCACTTTCTAGCTGAGGCAGAGAGTAGAACGATGCATCGCTCCCGTCGTCCGTTTTGAATGACTGTAAGGTGTTAAAAAGACTGTTTGTCATAATCTGTTAGGTCAAGGCTGCGTCGTATTGCCTCCGAACAGGAGAAAAGCCCGCCGCAACCGATAATTATAGCACGAAATTCGGCTCCGGTTCGTTCATATTCTCATTGCCACGGCAGTTTCGCTTTTTTCCAGAGCGTGCCCAACCGAGACTGCCAGATCGGAACCGAAAGCGTTTCAAGAAAGCCGTTCGAGCGATGGAGTCCGTCTTCGGCTTTGATCGTAATGTCCGCAATGTATCGCTTGAAGGCTTCGCCGCAACGGATGGTCTTTAAGGGAGCCACTCGCATTTCGATTCCATCCCCGGCGTGGATCGCGATCGGTGTTCGGCCGCGCCCGAGAAGCCGTTCCTCGCTAAAAACGAACTCTGCCGGATAAGAACACATTTGACCATCGCGGATCAATACTAGTTTATTGGCGGGTTTATCGGCCTCCCGCGACCAGTACCGAAAGAAAATGGCGGTCAGATCTGTAAAGTGTCCGCGGCACCACAGCCATTCCCTGCTGCCGGCGATAATGTCGTGAGAACTGGTCCTTTGATCATGAAATCCCGTACCGCGGAAATGTCTGACGTTCTTGGTCTTTCCACTTTTCTCGGTGATCACGATCCGGCCCGAAACATCCGCACGCGGCGCAGCAATATTCCATTTGAGATCTCCGGCGGGGACATCCGGCTCATCAGACAAAAGATCCGATTCGACGGAAAGCCATTCGAGGCTCGCTTTAAGGTGCCTTCCATCGTTTAGTTTTAGATCGACTTCCACAGAATATCCGGAACCGTATGGGGCCGTCGTATGAATAAAATTGGGTTCGCCGTCCGTCCCGGAAAGGCGAAACACATTGCCGATGTCGACCTCGGAAGCAAGTGTGTGTGAAGTCCGGCAAACCGCCTTGCCGTCAACAAAGTAGGCGAACAACACGGTTCGGTCCGCATCGTCCTGTTGAATATCGGGTCCGCATTGAACATCTGAAACAAAAACAACTAGTATTGCTTCGCGGCCGTCGTCGGAAAGCGCATCAAAATGCCAGCGGACGTGACGCTCAGAGGATCTCCGATCACCCCACGTACCGTCGGCGGTGCTTGACCATAACGCAAGCTTTGTCTCTGACAATGCGTTCGCGGATTCGATCATACCGTGCAACTAAGTGTTGTAAATACAGTACTAGAATGGCAAATGTTTAGATTTATGGCAAACATTTTTCGTCGGAATGAATCTCTAGTGTGACTCTTCCTGATACAATTCAAAAAAGTCGAGGAATAAAGATGAATATCGGAACTAGAATTGGCCTGATCGCCTTGATCGCTGTAGTGGGTGTATTTGCCGCAGCCTGCCCAAAGCGCGTAAGTATTGCTGACATCCAAGCGGACCCATCGCGATATAGTAATAAAGATATAGCCGTCGCAGGCGTCGTCCGCGATAGCTATGGCGTCAACTTGCCCGGAACACCCATTCGGGGCGGTGCGTATAAGATTGATGACGGAACGGGAACGCTCTGGATCATCACCGATGATATCGTTCCGACTAAGGGTGCCGAGCTCGGTGTCAAAGGACGTATCGGCAGCGGTGTTAGCTGGAGCGGGCGAAACTTCGGCCTCGGAATGATGGAAAAAGACAGGAAGTTTCGCCGACGTTGACCCTGTTATGGAACGTCTTACAGTTGAATTAGATCTTCGATTCGTTGACATTCACGAGCGCTCGTCCGCATTGGTCAAAAAGATCGATGCGGATCTGCTTTTTAGAGCACCGCAGAACGTTTCCGCAGAAATCAGCGGCTTTTCCTTTGGTGAATGTATCGTCCGATCTGCGGCTGCCGTAGAGCAGGCGATGGGCGGCATTACAACTCGCCTTTGGGATGATCCGTTTGAATGGACACTTCCCGAGGAGCTTGCGACGCCGCAGAAAGTGGCGGAATACCTCAACGTCGTCGAGCAGGGCCGGACAAAGGCATTCAAGTTCATTCAAAACGATACGGAGCTATTAAAGGAGATCCCGGCTCCTGTCGAAATAAGAACTTTGTTCGCTGTATTGCTTGAGGCGATCGGTAAGGCAGAGCATTATCAAGGCCGAGCTTATTCTATCTTCCAGCTCCTTTTGCCCCGCGGTGAATGAGTCAAAAATTGCATTCCGAACTTATTCGTGAAAGAATTCGTAAGTTTTCGGGTAACGGTGTAAACGTTCATCGGCTCGATCAATAACGGAGAAGTTCAATGCATTGTCCTCGCTGCGGCCAACAACAGATCTCACCAGAAACCAAGTTTTGCTCGCGGTGCGGGTTTCAGCTCCATCTCATTCCGCGCCTTTTGGCTAACGGCGGGTCGATCCCTGAACTGAATGAGATAGCCAATCAAAAAAGCGGCTGGTTCACGCGCAAAAACGGACTTATCTTCACACTGCTCTGGTTCATCGTTTGGGTCATGATGTTTCCGGCATTCTTTGGCATCGCCGGAGTTGACGAACTAGCAGCGGTGGCTGCAGTGTTCGGCGTATTTTCGACGATGATGCTGTTTGTGGTTTCACTGGCATTTCTAAAGAAAGGTTCAAAGTTTCAAGCCGCCGACGCTCTTTCTACGAAGTTTTCGACGCGACCGGAGATCGCCGGAGCCGAGGCGGCCGGGGAATTGCCGCCCCAGCAAAGTATTCCCGTCGACCAATATACGTCGCCGGCCGGTTCGTGGCGGACTCCAGACACAGGTGAACTAGCGCCACCGTCGAGCGTTACAGAAAATACGACCAAGTTGCTTCAGAAAGAGGAGAATCAATAGCGTTATGCACTGTCCGAAGTGTGGCCAGCAACAATTTTCCGAAGATTCGCGCTTTTGTTCACGATGCGGATTCTTGCTGACGGCCATTGCGCCCATCCTCCAGAATAACGGCGAGATGCCGGGAATGGTTCGGGTTGATGGCGGAGAATCACCGAAAAAGCGCGGGATCAAGAAGGGTGCCTTCGTTTTCCTCCTTAGCTTTCTAGTGATACCACTCACTGCTATGATCTCGATCTGGTTGAATATCGAACCATTTCTTGTGGCTGCAGCGTTTTTCCTGTTTACGGTTGGAGGTCTGCTTAGGATCGTTTACGCTGCGATGTTCGAATCGAATGTGGTCGGCGTGCCGTCGCTCGAGGCAAACTTGATGGAGACGTCGCGGGGCTTTATGGGTCGGCGACCGGCCGCCAAGGAGCTCAAGGAAGGCGATAGAGTTCCTGCCGAAGTTTACACTTCGCCCGGCACTGGAAAATGGAACGACACAAATGAATTGGTCGCCACGCCCGGCAGTGTGACGGACCCGACGACCAAATTGCTGCACCGCGATAACAAAGATCAATAACCGATAGCTTCCCCGTCGCTTCGCGAATCTATAGCTCCGAACTTTGTGCCGTCCTCACCGATCATTATCCCGGTCGCCGAGGCAATGTTGCCCGGCCGCGGAGCCATATTGTGGCCCAAAGAATTCAGGATATTGATCGTATCAGGCGAAAGGCCAAACGGCTCGTGCAAAGTCTGATCTGGCAGCCACTGATGATGGATGCGCGGTGCATCTATTGCCTGCTGGATGTCCATATCGTGGTCGATAACGTTGATCACCGTCTGGATCACGGCCGAGATTATCCGTGGCCCGCCTCGTGCTCCGACAGCGAACCACACAGAACCATCTTTTCGCAAGACGATCGTCGGGGTCATTGACGAAAGCGGCCGCTTGCCGCCCTCAACCTTATTCCGTTCGCCCTGGACAAGCCCAAAGAGATTCGGCTGGCCGGGCCGGGCGGCAAAATCGTCCATTTCATCGTTCATCAAAATGCCGGTTCCCTTGATCGTCACGCGTGAGCCATAAAGATCATTGATCGTGTAAGTGTTTGAGACCATCGTACCGTCGCGATCAACGACCGTGTAATGAGTTGTCTCGGTGCCTTCGCTGCCCGCAGGTTCTCCGAATTTGATGACCGAACTGGGCGTCGCCTTTTTCAGGTCGATCGATGCCCTGCGCGCCTCCGCATATTTCTTGTCGATCAGAGGGATCGCCGGCACATCCGCAAAATCGGGGTCGGCCATATATTCCGCCCGGTCGGCAAATGCCCGCCGCGATGCCTCGGTCAATAAATGAAGTTTGGCTGCAGAGTTATGGCCCATAGCGCGAATGTCATAGCCCTCGAGCATGTTCAATACCTGAAGCAGAACTATTCCGCCTGAGCTGGGCGGCGGCATCGAGATGACCTCGTGGCCGCGATAAGTTCCGCGAATCGGTGCACGTTCCTTCGCACGGTAGTTCTTCAGGTCTTCGAGCGTGATGAGGCCGTTATTTGACTTCATATCCGCTGCTATCAACTCCGCGGTACGGCCCTCGTAGAAATCCTTCGCTCCGTTCTTTTCGATCCGCGCAAGCGTTTGTCCGAGTTCGGGCTGTTTTAAAAGCTCGCCTTCCTTATAATGATTGCCGTCCCGGAGAAAGATCCGCTTACTGTCAGGATACTTTTCCAAATGCTCGCGATACGCGACGGCCAATGACGCCAAGCGATAGGAGAGCACATAACCCTCATTGGCAAGCTTCCGGGCCGGCGCCACCAGATCTGACCAACTTACTTTGCCCGAACCGTATTTTTTGTGCGCTAGTTCGAAGCCGGCGAGGGTTCCGGGAACACCAGAAGCCCGATAGCCAATGGTCGAGCTTCCTTCGCCCCGAATCAGTTCGCCTTTGTCATTAACGTAAAGGTCGCGATGGGCTGCCGCTGGAGCCATTTCCCGATAATCAATCGCGTAGGTCTCGCCGTTCTTTTTGCGAATGACCATGAATCCACCGCCGCCGATGTTGCCGGCCTCGGGATAAACGACGGCAAGAGCGATACCGACAGCTATTGCCGCATCTATAGCATTGCCGCCGCACTTCATCACATCGACCCCGATCTGCGACGCCAGCGGATGCTGAGACGCGACCATCGCATTTGGGGCTCGGACGGGTTCGCGCGTCGCCGCGTAGGCGGGGGCGGTTGTCGGTAAGATCGAAAGGACGATCGCGAAGAACGCGAACATTCCGAGTGGCAACTTTAGTTTTCTTCGATTCATACCGGAACTTTACCAAACCTCTCTATCTCATAACAAATCCCTTAAAATCAATTCCCAACAGCACTTCCAATACTTATTCAAAACCGCTATATTCTTATTTCAGAACTCCGTACTTATATTCTTCGACTCCCTGTGCGCTTAAAGCTAACGCGGACCAACGAACCCAATGCGTATGCGACGATTCTCAGCAAACCCACTAGTGAAGTCGATCGTCCGCATTCCCGAGCGCTTCAAGCGATCGCTTGCTGAATATCGCTTCGTTGCATACCTCGCGGTGATCGGCCCGGGGATAATCGCGGCTAATGCCGGAAACGATGCGAGCGGGATCGCAACATATTCGTCCGTGGGGGCAGGCTATGGCTATTCCCTTCTATGGGTGTTTGTCCCGATGTTTGTCAGTCTGATCATAGTTCAGGAAATGTGCGTTCGAATGGGCGTAGTTACGGGGCAAGGCCTAGCGGATCTGATCCGCGAACAGTTTGGCGTGCGTTGGACGACACTGGTCATGCTTGCCTTATTCGTTGCCAACACTGGCGTGATCATCTCTGAGTTCGTCGGGATCGCGCAGGCGGCCGAGTTGCTTGGCATCTCGCGGTTCATAGCGGTACCGATAACCGCGATACTTATATGGTGGCTGGTCGTTCGGGGAACCCAGAAGCGGGTCGAAGGCGTCTTTCTGGCGATGTCGCTCGTATTTCTGGGCTATATACTCTCGGCCTTCATCGCGAAACCCAACTGGAATGATGTTGGAGATGGTTTCGTTAGCCCGTCCATCTCGTTCGACACGGTATACCTCTTTATGATCGTTGCCCTTATCGGAACAACGATTACCCCTTTCATGCAGGTCTATCTGCAGTCTTCGGTCGTCGAAAAAGGGCTTGATCGTGACGATCTGCACCTTGCACGTATCGACGTTGTGATAGGGACGTCATTTGCGATCCTAGTTGCAGCCTTTATTGTTATCTCGACTGCAGCCACGCTTCACGTTCAGGGCATAACTGAGGTCGATTCGGCGGCAACAGCTGCTCAGGCACTAGTGCCGGTTGTCGGCGTTTACGCCAAATATCTTTTTGCGATCGGGCTGTTCGGAGCAGCGATGATCGCAATGGGCGTTCTGCCCCTGGCGACGGCATATTCGATGAGCGAGGCACTCGGCTTCGAGAAAGGTATTTCCCGTACCTACCGCGAAGCTCCGCTCTTTATCGGAATCTTCACAGCACTTTTGGTGATCGGAAGCCT
>JBBQTV010000058.1:0-18171 GCA_038212935.1 Pyrinomonadales bacterium
TTTTGTGCAGCATCAGCTTTGCACAAGACAATAAATCAGAGAATTTGCAATATAAACTGCTTGCGACGATGCGGACATCGACAATGCAGAAGGAAATGGACGAAATGTCCGGGCAGGGCTACAGGATCTTGGTAGGTTCGCCAACGAGCGGTTCCGAAATGGCGGTCTTTCTATCGCGCGAAGGTACGGTTGAAGCTCCGTACAAGTATAAGTTGCTTGCGACAACTCGTACCGGAACGATGCAGAAAGAACTAAATGAAGTAGCCGACAATGGTTTTCGCCTGATCCCGAGCACGATGATCGCAAAGAAAGGAATGTTGGCGGGCGTTGAGATCGTGATGATCATGGAACAACCACCAAAGGTAGTAAAGAATTACGAATACAAGCTTTTGGCTACTACGCTTACCTCAACGCTTCAAAAGGAAGTGACTGAGGCACTTGCAGCAGGCTTTGTGATTGTCGGAATGGTCAGCCGCGGCGAACATATGGTCGTGATGGAACGTGAAAGTTCGGCGAAGTAGTAAAAGCTTTTTATTATCATTCAGCTACGAAAAAGGCCCTCCATGGTGAAGGGCCTTTTATTCGTTTGATCGTGGTACACCCGGCATGATTCGAACATGCGACCCCTTGATTCGTAGTGAGTAAATTGGTGTTTTTCCTAGTATTTGTGAGTTTCATTAACACTCATCTAGTTTAGTAAAAAGCCAATGTTTATCGCCGTTTTGGTTCGTTTACGTAAAATTAAGTGAAATTAGTTTTAGCGAGTTCCGTGACCAATCCGTGACCAAGGGCGATCCTGAGAAAAGATGTCGAGCGGCCCGTCTTTTCTACCGCTTTCCGATCTTACTTCTCTCTTAGATATTGCGTTCAAAGCCAAACGCCTGCGCCGGTTGTCAGTTGTTGATACATGAGGCCCCGAGCGATCACGGTATCATCATGCATGCCCGGCGGCGCTCCAAAGCTAAATCTACCCGTTTCCTTGTTTTGTGTTGAACGGTAGGCTTCGAGTTCGCGGGTTGCTTCCGGTATATCGAGGAACTGAAACTCTTCGCGTTCGAGGCATAGTGCTAGTGATTGGATAAGCGGTGGTTTCGATTGCGCTGTTGTGTGGAATGGCCGGACGTAGAGACCTGCTGCCTGTAATGCTTCGAAGTTAGGGCTTCCTATGCTGTTCATCTCTACAAGGCAGTCTTGAGCATTCCATTTACGAAGAGCGGTCTCTATGCGGTCACGTTGAAAGCTCCAGCCGATCTGATTAAAGCGGTCGAGTTCCACTTCTACTCTGCAAGTTTTGCAGCCGATGCTGATAACGGTGAAGTCGTTTTGTTGGCCCCAATCTATACCGGCAACGATTGAATGCTTCGTATGCTCTTCGGGGTTGGTCGGTGGCGCATTTAGGCAGGCCGGAAGGTTTCGAAAGACTGAGCTTCCGCTTGTCCTGAAGCGGGCAAGGTATTCCTGCTGGAAAACATCTTGAGGAAGGTCCATCCGTGCGGCTTCTATTTCGTCGGGATCTAGTATCGGGTTGGCTGCTGTCGGTTCGTGGAATGCTGCCCAGTCCGGATAGTCCGCATCCGAGCCGCGTAAGAATAATTGATGAAAGTAATTATGGCCGTTAGGTGTCGAGTAAAAGTCGGCCCGGCCTCGAAGGTCTGTCAGTGTCGGACGAATGACATTATTCCATGCGGCCTCTAGGTCCCCAACGTGAGCGGCTTCGTCTATTAGTGCAAGTGCATATTTACGGCCTCTGATCGCGGTCGGGTTGTCGAGACTCCACATCTCTAAACTTCCGCCGCCTTGCAGCTCGAATCTATTCTCATTTTTATGGACGTTTACCAAAGCCGGGCGAAATAGGTTGGTCGCGTCGCGCCAAAATTCCGAGATGTTTTTGTAGGTCGGGCTAAAGTAAGCAACGGGCTGTTTTTGCGATAGGTAGAGCGCTGACTTGATCAAAGCGAGGCGGCTTTTTCCCCAACGTCGCCCGCATGCTACTACGTTAAAGCGTGCCGGGCTGTCGAGCACCCTTTGTTGTGCCTCATGCGGCTTAGGTACGCCGATTTCGATAGCCGTGGCGCTACTGGTCATCGTCTATCACTTCGCCGTCTATGGCTTCGGGCAATTCTCGTCGCGGAATCATTCCGAGCTGTCCGGCATCCCATCGAAATATTACTTCGGTCGTTCCGCTCGATCTTGAAACGTCCGGTATCTTGCCGTGTAAGCTGTCCTGTATCTCGCGGATCGCCATAACGTCGCCGGTAAGTGCTTTGGATATAAGTGCAAGTGCTATCCGGTCGTGAGCGGTAAGAGTTTCGATTTCGCCCGTGAGCGGGTTTTCGGCCGTGAGCTTAGCTTCGAGCCAATGGCGCAGAATTGTTGAGCGATCCTTTGAGCCTTTAGGCCTGCTGCCTCGCGGTCTGCCATCGCCTTTTCGAAACGGTTTGAGATTCGATTCGTTTGCCATTGTTTAGGTAAAGACAGTTGCCGCCGATCTCGGTGAAGTGCGACGGACGCGGCTTCGACCGGCGGCAACTGTCTTTAGGAGCAAGGCGGCCTGAAAGAGGGCCGCCTATTATGCGCGCAATGAGTGACGCATGCCTTAAATTCCAGTAACAGTGCAAAATCCGAGCGGCTGATAAACGACAAGCGCGATTCTCTCTTCAACGCGGATCGTAATTAAATTATAAACGAAGTCATCTCCGTCCGAGTTCGTCATCTGAATATTGAGGCCTTGGCGTTCGAGCACCTGCGCCGATGACCGGAAAGCACCAACTAACGCCGTACCCGCCGTGATCGCGTTACTGACGACAACAGGAAGGCCCCATAGCATGTCTCGAGCGGTTCCAGTGTTGCCGTAAGCGCCCGTAAACGGTCCCCCGCCGTAATACTGTGTGTTGGCGTCCTTTGCAAGGCGTAAGTTCTGCCAGTCTGTCGGATTGATCACGATTCCGTCTGCCTTTTGATAGCCGGGCGTTGCGTTGATCTTCGTGATGCCTTTATGAATCGCGTCGATAGACGTATCCGCTCCCTTTGCATGCGTCTGGACGCCGCTTGTGCCCAAGATGCCCGTCAGGTTCGAGCCGACGCCGTTACCGGCGAGGATCTGTTCGTCTTCCCTTTGCTTGACCATCAGTCTCAAGCGGCCTTCCAGAAACGCCCGAAGCGACGGAAAATCGGCCCAAACTTCGTCGGTAACTTTTAGATTAACGGCGATCTTTTTGACCGGTGCGATAATGTCTTCGAGTGCGAGCGTCGCTTCGGGTTTTAACCCAGCCTCAGCAACCGTTGTCGCCGCATTCGTGTAAGCGGTCTCGCGCTGATACGGGATAGCGGCAAGGTCTGTCGATCCCTGAGCCAGCAGGTCGCGAATGGTCGGCGGCTGCGTCGGTACAGCTACCGGCAGGCCTTGATAGTTAACGTAACTCAGTGAGCCGGTCGAAGTTGAGTCGAAAGTTGCCTTACTCTGAAAAGCAATATCGATTTTTTGCGGTCCGCCGTTTCGCCATGCGAGAGCGGCCTTTGCGTATCCCTCGCTATTTTGAAGCGAATCGGTGATTGATTTCGTCTGGTTTCGTGATCCGGGCGGAAGGTGCGGCGTTGACTTAGGATCGTTCGCCGGGGCTTTGTCCTTTATCTCACTAACTAAAGCTTCGGCTTCTGCGAGCAGTTGAGCGTGTGTCGTAGACATACTTTTTCTCCTAGGTTAAAAATTTTTGGAATTTTTCTCTGCCTCGAAGTGAAGTGTCGGCGACGGTGTCGGTGGACGGCTTCGGCGTCTGGTAGTTATGAAGATATTAGCAATGCTCATTGTAGAATGCAAGATATATTAGCTGGCATTATTCGGAAATCATTTCGGCGGCGGCGTCTTGAGATATTGGTCAGGTCGGTAAATTTACCGAGCACTTCCAAGTCCATGCTAGTGAATCATCCCGCCGGGACTTGATGACCGGCCCGGACAATTGCACCGGGCGCTGTTCGACCTGAGCACAGCGGCAAAGTTCGCAAGGCTTTGAAAGATGATCATGTCCGCGGCTATGCCCTGAGCGATACTTGCCAGAGCTTCGTCTGAAAGGTCACCGGCTGCCTTCAGCGTGTCGCCAACGGTTTGGATCGCGTGAAAGTTGGAGCAGAGACAGCAAAGGTCAGGCATAAGATCGCCGCCTAATCTTTGAATTCGCTCGATCAATTCTGCTGCTTGTTTTGCGTTCATATTTTTATCCTCAGTGGTCGCAGTTATGTATTGCCCTATTCACTGGGCAGGTCTTGAAGTTTGGTTCGCCGTCGACATTTACGGACATGGTTTGTTTTTTATACGCCTGTACCGAACTGACAAAACTGACAGATGGGCTTACGTCAGTTTTGTCAGTTCCTTCCTTGCGTGTTTGAGAAAGAAAATGCTCGTAATAATTTTTCATTTCGCCCCCCGTTTAGTGATCGAGATGTGAACTGTGAATTGAGTCGAGCCACGCCCCCCGGTTTCAATTTTCATCGCGAATAAATACCCGTATTCGACTAGGACTGCGAGAGCCGCGTTTACGTCTTCTGTCTTCGTAAGCCCGCTCCAGCCCGCCCGGTAAACGTCGCGTGAAGTGAAGGTGTCGCCAAGATCGCCCTTTGCGATACGTTTAAGGATTAGCCGGGCCGTATCGAAGACGGTTCCGCGAAGGCTATAAAGCTTTTCAGCGTGAGACTTTAGGTAACTGCACCAACCAGCGGCCCGCATTGCGGAATCGAGACTAACGGCCCCCGTACGGCCTTCAAGTAGGTGGAATATCAGAGCAAGGGAAGGCATCAAGCTTCGGTACTTGGATAAGTGAGACAAGATGGCGGGATCTTCGATTACGTCAGAACGTAGCGTTGTCTCAAGATCAATAAACCATTCCTGAAAGAACGCCTGAGCCGAACTGTCAAAACTGACGAAAGCCTGTTCACCCATGCGAAACGCTCCGATCGTTTCCGGGTTAAGTTCCCATAAATATCGGTACAGAGCCTGCACTTCATCATTGCCGACCGGCTTACGGTCAACGTACTGATAACTTTTTGAAGGTTCGGGATAGACAAGCAACTGGAAGCGTTGCGGCAGTCCGTCCGCTCCGTCCGTCTCACATACGCTCCGAAGGTAAGGACCTATCATCGCAGGCTGTATAGAGCCGAATATTGAGAGCGTCAGATTCTGGATATGAACCGTTCCGCGAGCTATCCTATCGAAGGCAAACGCCCCGGTTCCGTTCCATGCTTCGAGATAAAATGCTCTGTCCTGTTCATGCCCGGCCCGATCTAATCCGCGAAGCCAACCCGTCAGCTCATCCCTTAACTGCAAAATGCCGTTAGGATTTTGATTCAGCAGTTCACCCAGCTTCTCTACCGTTGCGTCGGACGTAAAGACACGCCTTTCGGTCGGCGGTTCGACCTCACAATCTTGAAACTGTGATATGAAGGAATCCTTCTCGATTTTCCCAACCCTATAAAGTTCCTTAGCCTTTTTCTTTTCGACCTCGGCGGCTTCCTTCGATGCGCCGAAAGCGATCATTTCGTTTTCGTGCTTTTGCCGTTCTGTCTTCGCGATCTCAAAAAGCGGTTTGAGAGCTTCGTTAACAGCAGGACTTTTCATCGAACCCGGTAAGCCAACAATTGCCCCGTACAGGTTCGGTACGACTAACCACGAATCGTTCACCTTTGGACGGATAGCGATCTTGTTTCCGATCATCGCGGAAGCGGCCACTATTGCAGCAGCAGCCGGATAATCGACCGGACATTGCATCCGCTCCGCAATATCACAAAGCCAAGGTCGTAGCGGTTCCGGTATCAACTCCATCGCGAGGGGTAGAGCCGTTACCGATCTATTAGGCAGCGATGTAGGCACCCCTTCGACAAATGCGATCTGTTCAGCTAACCCCCCAGTGTCCACGCTTCGCCGTACCGGCGCTCCCCCGGTTCCGTTCCCGTTGCCGAATGGCATAGCATCGTAATATAGATCACGAAAGGTAAGTCCAAGTGCCGACAAAACGCTGTCCGTTTCGCATCCCACTTGGCAATGGATCAAAGCCTGCAGCCCCCCGTCCGTTATGGAAAGCGAAGGGTGTCGGTCGCCTTTGCCTTGCCCATGGCCGGAAACCGGGCAAGCCGCAATATACTTTCCGTTGCCGACACGTTTCGGCCGCTCAAACTCAGCGACTAGGTCATCAAATTGCATTAGCTGCACCTCGCTTTTTCACGCCGCGTAAATCGATTCCGCGTGATCTCAACTTCGCGTTCCGTCCGACATCCGCCGCATACCGGCACAAGGCGGAACCTATAACCCGCGTGTTCGTCTCTTCCGCATTCGTGGCAACAAGGCGTTGTTTTCTTTTCGTGATCGGTGTTAGAATCACAGACAGAAAACGCCTTTTGCTGCCCTGCGAAATTAGTTTTCAATTGACCGCCGCTTGCCTCTGCTAGGGCATTCGGCGGTTTTTCATTTATTTTCATTTTGACTCCACCGCCTTTTCGTTGGTTCCGCCATTTTGCAGATACTCTTCAAGCCCTTCAGTCCTATATCGGTACTGAGGCTTGGCGCCGATCTTGACTAGAAAAGAATCAAACTCACCTCGGCGCGTGTATCGATAGACCGCCTTTAAATCCACACCCATAATGTCGGCCAAGTCTCTCGCTGTTTTAAGTCGTTTTTGTTCCATAGTGTTCTATTTCCTTGCAATCAGATTCGCGGTGGCTTATACTTCGTTTGTGACCGCTCGAATACAACTAGACCATATGAACTACGGGTTGTACATGAGTTTCCCAGATTAAATGCGAATTTGAGATTAGATTGCAGAAGCGTGCAGATTAGATTGCAGAAAATGAGCGATTTAGACAAAAAGCCATCCAGACGCGGCATTAGCAAATGTCCCGAACCACTGGCAGAACTGCTGGACAACATCAATCTGTTGCCTAAAAGCGATTCTGAATTCGGACATTTTCAGAGCCAACTTATTGAGCTTGTGGTGGCTGCCGAGCGGCATATCAAGAATCGCCCGGATAAGATAGCGGATCATCGGAAGTGGTATGACGGCCAAATGGCAAAACTAGGGCCGAAAGGGCTATGTAAAGCTCTGCACGAGCGGATCCTGCAAGGCGAGAAATTATTTGGACCGGAATTACTTATCGAGGAACTTGACGCATGGAATCGCGATAAAGAAGGTTTGTCAGCAATTATTGAAGGTTACAAAAACCGGACAGACTTTCTTAATCCTGACTTTTCTATTCATCAACTTTTCAAAATATCTGCATTCAGTCGGACCCCTTTCGAAGTCTATTTCAGATTCAATGATGACTCGACCTTAAAGCCCGACGCCCTACAAGTGATCGAGTTGCTAATCGATCATCAAGTCGAAATTAAACGGTTAGGTGTCTGTCCTAAATGCGAAAAATTCTATTACGCGAAAAAAACCATTCATCAATCGTGCGGCAATCCGGTCTGCGCACAAGCGGTTTGCAGGCCTTCAAAGAAAAAACTAAAGACAGGGAAAAAGGTGAAAACTTATGGCAGGTAATCTTACAAAACGCGGTAAAGACGTTTGGCGAATTCGTGTCGGCTTCGGCGAAGACCCGGACGGAAAGCGAAAAGCGTATTCAGAAACCTTCTACGGGCCAAAGAAAAACGCCGAAAAGCGTCTGACTGAGATTCTTAACGAAAAGAATCGAGGCACTTTCGTTTGGTCCACCAAGATCTCTCTAAACGATTGGCTTGATCACTGGCTTGATAATCACATTAAGGCGCACATCGCTATTACTACTCACGGGCAATACACCCGGACCGCGAAGCTTTATATTCGCCCGGTATTAGGCAAGAAATTGCTTTCACAGATAGACCAAACGGACGTTCAGAGCCTCTACAATCAATTATCTCTCACCGGCCTTAGCCCTCGTACCATTCGATACGCTCACGCGGTTCTACGCTCATGTTATAGAGACGCTATCCGGGCAAAGCGAGTGGCAGTTAACCCGTGCATTGATATTCAATTGCCAAAGCGATCAAAGCAAAACGCCAAGTCTATGACTATCGAGCAAGCGCAGGCGTTCATCGAGGCAAGTAAGCGGGAAAGTCGCGGGTTAGTCTATCGATTGATGTTAGAGACTGGAATGAGAACTGAGGAAGTACTCGGGCTGCAATGGCGTGATGTTGACTTTCGAACGGGCAAGCTAAAGATCGAACGGGCCTTAGTCTTTCCAAAAGAAAAAGGCCAGTCGTGGTATTTTGCGGACCCTAAGACCGAAAGCTCAATCCGAAGCATTGACCTGTCCGGGCGAATTCTTGTCGAGCTGAAATGGCACAGACGCAATCAGTTGATCGCATCCCGTGACCTCGGGTTAGATTATCAAAGGTTAGGACTTGTGTTCGCTACTGACTTTGGAGCACCGTTAGACGGATCGAACCTAAGACGCCGGACCTTTAAGAAAATATGCGATGATGCCGGGATAGAAGGATTTACACCTCACAAGCTGCGCCATAGCGTCGCGTCGCTAATGATGGCCCGAGGCGAACATCCTAAAGTAATAGCGGAACGCTTAGGACATGCAGACGAAAAATTCACTATCAGTACATACAGCCATGCAATGCCGGGAATGGATCGTGAAGCTTCGAAACGCCATGCGGATGCATTATACGGTACTATCGGGTGACCCGCTTTTGATACGTTCCGTGACCCGTGGGTGACCAAAACAAAAAAGGCGGCTTTTATGGCCGTCTTTCACTTTTGTAAGTGTTGTGTTTATTGATGATAATGGTACACCCGGCATGATTCGAACATGCGACCCCTTGATTCGTAGTCAAAATCGTGGGTGTGGTTGGGTTGTGTTAGATGTGGAACTGTGAGGTTTTATTGGTTGTTTCGTGAGGTTTGGGAGGTTGCGGCATCGGGTAGAACGGATACACGTGTGCACTATGTGTGCAACGGCGGTGAGTGTTCAAACTGAACCACACTCCCACTTTAGGTGTTGTGATTTTACGAGAATAAACTTTTATCTATTTGCCGCCTATAAATTCGCGGCCAATCATCAATCTCACCTTCTGTAACCGATACGGACGTGATCTTGTACGGCGTGACAGACTCTTTGAGGATAAATTCGTTGATCTCGACCTTTACCGATTTATAAACGTTCTGGTCCGTGAACTGTTCCCCATCAAAAATTTCATTCGAAACAGGCAGCATACAGACAAACTTCTTTTGGTCAGTCAGACGCCGGGCAATGGTGTAAATGAAGAATCGTCGATTGTTGTCTTTCATATCTTTCTAACCTCTCATTATCTTTGCTAGGGTTTCGGTGGCGGCGTCCTGGATGTGGGGAAGGACGTGTGAATAGGTATCGAGCGTCATAACGACGGACGAATGGCCGAGGCGATCGGCGACGACCTTTGGATTCGAGCCGGACATGAGCAAGAGCGTGGCACATGAATGCCGCAGGCTATAAAGAGTTAGCCGTTTGGCGAAGCCGCACTTTTCGGCGATCGGGCGGAAATACCACGTCGATAAACTTTTTAGAGCGAACGGATTGCCGACGGTGTTTGGAAATATCAGATCGTTATCGAACCAAGTGCCTTTCATTGCCAGGCGATGTTCGAGTTGGGCGACCCGATGGCGGGCGATCGCCGAGCGAAGGCTTTCGGAAATCGGAACCCGGCGACGGCTTTTGGGCGTCTTTGGGAGCTCGAACTTGAATCCGCCGCCTTTCTGATATTGAACGGAGCGGCGAACGGAAACATCGGCACCGCTAAGATCAGACCAGCGAATAGCGAGATATTCTTCAGGCCGCATGCCGGTTTCGAGGGCGAATTCGAAGATCAGTCCATTTGGCATTTCGCGGCATGTTTTAACGAACGATCCGGCTTCTTCGGCAGTCATTGCGACGATATCCTTGCGATGTTTAGCCGGAAGGTCGGCATTGCGGCACGGATTGACTTGGATATAATCGCGGCGAATGGCGTAATTGAAGCAGGCCCGAAGCGATGCGTGAAGGTTGCGTACGGTCGAGGGCGACTTATCCATATCGAGATAGATCTTCTGGATATGATGCGTCCGAATGTCGGTGAGCATCATGTGTCCGAGCGATGGAAGTGCGTAAATACGGAGCATGTCGCTATACCATTCGTGCGTCTTCGAGCGTACAGTCGGCTTGATCGCTGCCAGCCACTGTGTCATATAGTTGCGAAACTGAATGTCTGATGGCCTGATGTTGCCAGTGTCAAGGGCGGTCTCCTGCTCGCGTGCGTAAGCCTTTGCATCAGATAGCGTGCCGCGAATGGTACGGTTGATGAACGTGCGACGATTACGCGACTGCTTTGAGATGCGAACCAGATACTTGCGATCGCCTTTCTTCGTTATGTTCGCCATTAGTATTCAATCCGCCCGCCTTCAACCAAAGTATCAACCGCGTCTTATCAACCACAAGCTTACGTTCGCCTAAGCGGATGAGCGGGAAGCCGTTCGTGTCACAGTGACGGACCAGCCCGTTTATAACGGACCGGTCGCAACATAGGAACGCCATCGCATTATCAATGCTAATGAGCTCGGGCGTTGACGGTGAACCGTTCTCGGATAAAACCTCAAGAACGGTCGCTCGTACCAATTGTTTGATCGCGTTGGTGATGTCCATGTCTTTCGACCGGACAGCGGAAGGGAAGTGGTCAGCGTGAATAACATACGATGTTCTGTTCGGTGTGTCAATGCAGCCGCCTGCGGTCCCGTTGCGTGCGACAAAGCGAGACGATCGGTGAGTGTATCGAAACAGTGCACGGGTCCTTCCCAGGCCCTCGATCGACCGAGGGTATCGCACGACCGCATTTGGTCAGTTTTCAAGGGCTTTTTTTTGACATCATCAACAACGGAAAAACCTGTTCTAAATGCCGTGAAATGAAGCCCGAAGGGTCTTTTCATTCTGATAAAAGATTGAAGTCTGGACTGAGTTCACACTCCGTATAGAAACCAAAGTTGGCATCGCTCTCGCCAGATTCGATCACCAAAGCGAGTGCCGTCCATAGCGGCGAGTTCTTCTATCTGGTTTCGTGGGATGATAGAGATCATCGCGACGGCGTCGGCCTCGAACTCATCCTTCGAATCACAGTTGCCCTCGAACGCCGCGATCGGTTCCTTACCGGTATGTGCGAAATGGTGTCCGAGTTCGTGAAACATGGCGAACAGCAGCCGCAGGCCTTTCCGGCGTTTCGGTAAACAGATAATACGGATGCTCAGTTCGGGAATCGCCAGATAAAACGAGCAATTCTCGGCGGTCCATTCGACCTTGATTTGTTCGCTTTCACAGATCCGCCAAAAATCGTCCTCGGTTTGAGCACGAACACCGATGCCGTGCTGCTTCAAAGCATTTAATAGGAGTTTCATTTTTCAATTCAGGTCCGCGAGCTCCGATGGCTCGCCTTCTGTGTTTAAAGTTTTGGGTTATTTCAATGCATCAACGCCGCGTTTATCGTCCATACGCCTACTCTGGATAAAGATGAGCATAACGTTTCCCTCAAGCTTCGAGATGTTGCCCGCCTGACCGATACCACCAAATAGCCCACGCATTACGCTTCCTGTCGAATTCGCAATACCAGCAGTTATCTTTGATTTGGGGGTCACCGTCTCCATTTGATAGAACGCCGAGCTATTAGCCGAACGGGCTATTTCGAATTCAACGTCAGGATAAGCCTCCGCGAATACTTTTGCTGGAATCTTGTCGTTCGGCTTTTCAAGTTGAATGATCGCCAGTGTACCGTCGACAAAATAAAGCTTAACGTCCTCGAATCCTTGGGTATTTTCCCAATGAAGAATCCGCAAATCTTTGAGGTCGCGAACGGTTTTATTGCGATAGCTCATCATTTTGTCTGACTTTTTCTCAGATTTTGGTTTCCCCATGATTGCGATTGCATCTTCCTGCGTTGCTTCGTCTAGGATCATGCCTCGCCATTGGTCGGGCGACTGACCAAAAGACGTAACGGCCAAGAGTAAAGATAAAATAAAAGCGACGGCGAGTTTCATATTGATTGCTCCAAAATACCAGAGAGTTTCTTCATAAATGCGGTCTTTGCGGCCTTCATTCGAATGGCCAGTGACTTCTTCTCCTCATCGATGGCTTCGAGTTCTGTTTCGAGGTCCGAGAACCAGTCCGCTGCATGCGTTCGACCGAGCTTGGCTGAGATCTCGTGAAAAAGCCTGCGATCTTCCGGGTTATAGACCTTTTTTGAATCGTTCTCAAAGAATGACCTCAGATGTTTACAGAAATCTCCGAAATCAAAGCCCCGACACTCGCAGGAAATATCGTGCAGGTTGTCCTCATTAAAGGTGAATCGAATCGTGTAGTAAGCATCTTCGCTCGATCCGCTCCTGATCTTTAGAGATTGCTCAATCATTGGTCTTTCCTTTTCCTGCAATCGCCCCGGCTACGAGTGTTCGCATCATATCGAGAATCCTTTCCTGCTCTTCTGGTGTGAACGAGCCGTCAAGGAATGAGACCCGAGCCTTTTCGAGGATGTCGTGTGTCGCTGAAATGTCTTTAGGCGAATAGCCCGCGGCAATCCTGGCGTCGTCTATCGGAACGCCCAAAGCCCTACCAATCGATTCGGCGACCTCTTCGCTAGGCTTGCCCTTTCCGGACTTTGTATTTGGGCTGAAATCTCGGATCAGATTACCGATGTATGTAGCACTAACACCGGCCTTACGGGCAACTACGGCGTTTGATGTGTTTTTCGCGTTTATCTGATCACGCAGCCATTCTCCGAATGTCATAAGCCTATAAACAAAAAGTTTACTCTGGTTGCACTGAACTTTGGCTTTATATTCCATAAACAAATAGTTGATTTTATTGCACGTTTGATCTAAGATGAACGACCATGAATGTTATTTGGGATCACTCCAGAATTCGACAAGGCCGAAAGGATGCGGAATTGACGGCTGAAAACGCTAAAAGCCTGTTACATATTACAGTTGAATATCTGTCCATGCTTGAGAACGGACATCGTCAACCATCACCAAAGCTGATCTCACGAATGGCCGAGGTGTACAGGCGTCCGGTCGCCTACTTCCTAAAAGCCGAGTCGCAGACCGTCTAAATGTAAACTAATAGTTGACAGACATAAACAAATAGTTTAGTATCTGAATCACGTTAGCGAAACACCTGAAGCCAACACAGTAAATACGGCACAGCTAACACTTCAAGCGGTATTTCACGATCTCTCTCAGTAAATCTTTAACATTTCACGATCCGGCATTCGATGCCGAATGACATCCCGGAAAGACGGGGAATTTAGGCAAAAGGACGGACCGGAAGGGAAGCGGTCAGCAAATCGAAGATCTCCGGTCCTGTTTTCTCCAACCGATGAAACTACACATATTTACAATTCTTATTATCGGCATCTGCATTGCGTCGACCGGGCTTTTCATTGATGCGGCTGCGGGGCAGGAAAGGCGTGGGTCGCGGCGTCCGTTTGAGCAAGCCACGTCGCCGCTTCCGGCGGTCAGAAAGCTTTGTTACGCGAATCGCCTTTACCGTCTGGCCGAGATCGAAACGCCGGTCGCACAGATCCGTTCGCAGGGCTGCGAAGAGGTCACGTTTATTCACATCAACAACGGGTTCTACCTGTTTTCGGGCACGTTCATCGTCGTCGGCGAGGTCACAAACAATGAATAAACAATTACGAATTCAGATGGCGATATCTTTCGCGATGACGTTGGCGGTCGGAGCCGCACTCGGTTTCTATCTTGCCTCGATCACGGTCGGCTATTGGGTTCCGTCGATCAACAAGGTGGCGAAATGACGACCGACGGCCAGATAAATCAGCGGATAAACGATAACCGCGAACTGCGTAACGCATGGCGGCGGTTGACCAAGGACGAACGGCGGGCGGTGTTGCCACTGATCCGCGAAGCCGACGACAAACAGATATTGACGGCATTAAAAGCGGTCAGAAAAGGTCATTGAAAAATGGACACTCCGGATACATCGATCAATGTCGCACTTGAACATTTCGGGCTCGGGCCGCTCGCCGGAGAGCAGGAAACGGTATATGTCGCGGCGGTGATCGACCGGTTAACAGAAACAAGCGTCGTGCTTGATGTGATTTCGCCCAGCCTGTACGGTTCGCCGGTTAAGCGGTGCGAGTTTATCAGAACATTGATCAGTGCAGAATTTTACGAACCGATGGCGGCACTGGTCCAGATACCAAAAACGTTTCTACCGATCTTTGTTTTGTGGGACTTCGTTTTACCGGAACAGTTCATTAACCGTTACCGCGACCGGATCGCGATGCACAACGCTCCATATCTGCCGCCAGACAGCGGACGGCGTTCCGAACGGATCGGATCGGTTCGAATATGAATGAGAAAATCATGAACAACGAAAATACAGCGACAGCGATGGCCGTGAGCGAGCCTTCGGGGATCGAGACACGCTCGGCGGTGCGGCTCGAATGGACGCCTGAGAGCCTGAGTCTTGAGATCGAGCGGGAAAAGCAGATGCGGTCCATTCTGCAAACCTACATGCGGGACGCGATGATCGCCGAACATCATTATTACAGCTTCAAAGAGGGCGACAAACCGGCACTTACGCAGGAAGGTGCACACAATATCTGCAGCGTCTTCAAGACCATCATCGGCCCGCCCGAGCTGCACGAGACGTTCCATGACGACGGCCATTATTCGGTTCGTGCCCGCGTCGAGATATTTAACCAGGCGACCGAACGTATCGCCACCGGCGACGGCATCTGTTCGACGAAAGAAAGCAAATATGCTTATCGCTGGGCGTGGCCGGGCGACGTGCCCGACGGCTTTGATAAATCGACGCTGAAATCGAAATCCGGCGAGAAACGCGGCGGCGGCAAATGGATACAGTATCAGATGCCGAATCAGGATCTGCCCGATCTTTACAACACCGTTTTGAAAATGGCGGTCAAGCGGGCGAAGGTCGCCGGCGTTCGGCAATTGCCGCTAGTCTCGGAGCTTTTCGCACCCGATGACGGCGGCCATGATAACGAGCCAACCAAACAACCGGCGGGGCGTGCGTCAGATACCAACGCCACGCGTAAAGCGACCTCGCCGGTTCCTCAAAAACAGGAAGAGACGGCGGTAGATAAGGCGATAAAGCTGGCGGCCAAGCTGCGTGAGAACGGCATTGAAGAAGAAGATATCGCCATTCAGTTTCTGCCCGAAGGCGTCGCCCGGTTCGAAGACCTTTCGATCGACCAGGCCGACGAGGCGATGCCGACAATGATCGCGGCACTAAACGCAGCGGTCAAAAAAAGGTAAGTAAAAGATTCGACCTCGCGGAGCTTTGACCCGCGTGACCATTCGCGGGGTCGTCTTAATGGCAAACAAAGGGAACGCGGGTAGTTCTCCACTTTTCCGGGCGGTGCGGCCATCGCCCGGCTTTTTCAGAAAAAAGGATCTTTATGCAAACAGCAACACTTTCGGTCGCGGCGATAACTCCGGCAAAAAAGATCGAGTTCAAATCGGTCCACTGCACTAAGTGCCGGTTGGCACACACCATCGACGCAAATGGCCTTTGCGAGTTTTGCCGCCGGCCGGAGCCGCCAAAACGATACACGTTCCGGCGACGGCTTGCTGACCTTTTCCGGCGGCGACAAAACGATGGAAGTTAGTTGTCAAACAGCAGGCGTTCGGTGAGATAACGCCCGCCACGTTTTCGAGAATACAGCAGATCGGGGCTCGCTTAAAGAGCAAAGTTTCGCAGTTAGTGAACAGCAAAATGCAAGACGCACATTCAGTTATTTCAGACGCGGCGGCCGGACATGTCGAAGATCTGGCAAAGGAAATGGAGGTCGGCACACGCCGGATGTACGAGATTCTCGGCAAGGACAATCCGTACCCGAAAGCGAAACGCCTGATCCGCAATATCGGCAAATTTAACAAGCACGGCGTCCGCCAGATCAAGGCCGACATGATGTCGATGTTTGCCGATGTTCTTGAGGACTATTTTCAGGATGTGACAGCGATCGACCTGCACAAAGAAGCCTTCGAGGCGGTCGATGCGGTTCTGCAAGGCAAGTCAGCAGCCGATCAATTAAAAGAACTCCGCGAGCTGATCGCCGTCGCCGAACAAAAGATCGAAGGCATCACCCGGTTGAGTGCAGCATGATGACTATTTTGGAAATAAACGAGCACATCGATGTTCTGGTGACATTGAAAACATCATTAGATCTAACGCTCGACACGTTGTGTGCAGAGCTTGAACGGCAACAGATCGAAGCGGCAGCCGACGCGGTGATCGCCGCATTTGAAAGGAAGGACGAAATGCTTGCAATGGAATTAACAAAGATCCCCGCACTCGCAAAAGAATTCAGCCGCCAGGACCTCGGCACGCTTCGGGCGTTTCGCAGGCTCGAACCGGAGCAGAAGGCCGAATTCGAAAGGGCGTTCGTGCGGCACGCTATCGCGTGTAAAAGATCGGGCATCCCGCCGGAACATCTATTCATTCCGGAACTTCTTGCTGATTTCCGCAAAGGCATCCACGAACCGGAATTAATGGCGGCGTAAAGGCTAAAGAGATCTGCCCCGGAGTTATTGAATGAGCTTATTACCACTTTTCGACAACACACAAGCGGCACCGATGGCGACACCGCCGCCGGATCCGCTCGCCGATAGAAGAAAGGCGATGAAGCAGGCTTTTGACCACGCCGACGAACGTTGGAAAGAAGAATATACCGCGTTCATTGTCCGCTGGCTCGGGCTTAACGGTGCCGGGACCGGTGAAGATATTCGGCTGGCGTACGAATCCGAGCCGACGCGGCCGCAGGTAAGCAATTCGAAACGGGCAAGCGGCGGAATATTCGCCCGGCTCCGGCGGCAGGGAACGATCCGCGAGATCGGTAAACGCCGCTCAAAGAAATACGGAAACGACCTCGCGGTCTATGCATTAAGGAACAGCAAACCGTAAACGCCTAAGCCATGTCACGAACAACAACGAGCACGTTGGCCGCAGTCAATGAACTGATGAATGCTGCATTTCGGCAGTTTGGCGGCTCCGGGGATTGTGGGGCGAGAGTTATCAGGCAAAGGAATGAGAAAAACAGCGATGAGCGGAATGTCGCAACGCGAACTGCGGCAGATGTTGAAAAACGGAAACGTACGCACGGCGGGAAAGCCGCGGGCCACCGGCGAACACGACAACCAGTCGGCATTCTTCGATCTGCTCCGGCTGAACGAACCGCAACATCCGGATCTGAAGCGGATATTTGCAATTCCGAATGCGGCCAAACGGTCGCCGCGGGTGATCGCCGAGATGAAGGCCGAAGGCTTAAAGGCCGGAGTTCCGGACATATTCATTCCCATCGGGCGGCACGGTTACTTCGGTGCATGGATCGAGAATAAATTCGGCGGTAACAAAATGTCCGCCGCTCAGAGCGAATATCGCGAGTTTTTATTAAAGAACAACTACGCCTTCAAGATCTGCTACACCGCACTCGATCAGATCGAGTTTTTGGAATGGTATTTAGGGATCGAGTTAACAAAATAATATGCCGCAAACGATCTGGAAGTATCCGATAAAATTTAGAAACGATGGTTCGGCCGTTCTTTCAATGCCGCCGAATGCTGAGATCCTGACCGTTCAAATACAAGGCACAGAGCCGACGGTTTGGGTGTTGGTGACGACACCCGACTATCCTTTCGTGAATCGATATTTCCGTGTCGTCGGAACAGGCGGGAATATCGAACCAATGATGGGCAAGCGTTTTCACTACGTTGGAACTTATCAACAGAACATGTTGGTCTGGCACCTATTCGAAGTAAAGGAATATTGAAAATGAACATTTACATCGCTGGCCCGATCAGCGGCCTGAAATATGAAACGGCATTTGCCAATTTTGAGCGGGCCGAACGTTCCCTGGCCGATCTCGGTTTCGATCCGGTCAACCCGATGAAGGCCAACGGATTGGACGGCACAAGCGGTCAGCATTCGTGGGAAGACTTTATGAGAAAAGACATCCCGCTGCTGATCGCTTGCGAAGGCATTTATTTGCTCCAAAGCTGGCAACGTTCACGCGGTGCCGCACTCGAATTCGAGATCGCCACCGCACTCAAAATGCCGATCATCCACGAACCGGCGAACAGCATCGCCCGAAAAGAAATCTGCAAAGCCTGCGAACAGGTAGTAAGAAAGGCAAATTAACAAAGTAAATAAAATGACAGATTT
>JBBQTV010000059.1:0-18158 GCA_038212935.1 Pyrinomonadales bacterium
GGCAATATGATCCGCCGAATACCCGCACGATGCGCCGCAAGCACTTTTTCCTTAACGCCGCCAACCGGAAAAACCAGCCCCGAAAGCGTTATTTCGCCCGTCATTGCTGTGTCATTGCGAACTTTTCGCCCTGTGTACAACGACGCTAAGGCAGAAGCCATCGTCACCCCCGCGCTCGGGCCGTCTTTCGGAATAGCACCCGCCGGAACGTGCAGATGAACGCCATTCGATTTGATATGTTCGGGGTCGATCCCAAATTCGGCAGCATGCGACCAGAGATAGCTTCGCGCGGCCTGCGCCGATTCCTTCATCACGTCGCCAAGTTGGCCGGTTAGGGTCAAGCCGCTGCCCCCGGGCAACTCCGTAGCCTCAATAAAAAGGACCTCGCCGCCCATCTCGGTCCAAGCCATTCCCGTCGCCACACCTGCCGGCATATCCTTTCGCGCCTCTTCCGGATGAAACCGCGGCGAACCCAGATATTCTTTGACGTCGGCAAAATCCACCTTCGCCTTTTCTGCCGTTCCTTGAGCCACTTTTAGCGCCACCTTGCGGACAAGATTCCCGATCGTTCGCTCGAGCTGACGAACTCCAGCCTCGCGCGTATATCGTGACGTCAAAAGGTTTATCGCAGCGTCAGTTATTTCGAACTGCTCCAACTTCAGGCCGTTTTCGGTGATCTGTCTCGGTACCAGATATTGCTTGGCGATGTTCAACTTTTCTTGGTCGCTGTAGCCGGCAATCTGAATGATCTCCATTCGATCGCGCAGGGGCATCGGGATCGGGCCAAGCTGGTTTGCTGTCGCGATAAAAAACACCTTCGACAGGTCGAACGGTAGATCTAAATAATTGTCGCGAAAGGAATTATTCTGCGCCGGATCCAAGATCTCAAGCAATGCCGCCGATGGGTCGCCGCGATAATCGTTACCAAGCTTGTCGATCTCGTCGAGCATCATCAACGGGTTATTCACACCAACGCGACGCAAAGCCTGGATAATGCGGCCGGGCATCGCACCGATATAAGTACGGCGATGACCCCGAAGCTCCGCCTCGTCCCGCATTCCCCCGAGCGACATGCGCTCAAATTCGCGTCCGAGCGACCTCGCGATCGAACGGCCAAGCGACGTTTTTCCTACGCCGGGAGGGCCCACAAATAGCAGGATCGGACTCTTGGAATCAGGCCTAAGCTTGATTACGGCAAGCGATTCGAGAATGCGTTCCTTGACGTCCTCCAGACCGTAATGGTCCTCGTCCAATATCGCGCGTGCCTCGTTCAAGTCGAGTTTTTCTTCGCTCGATTTACGCCACGGCAATTCGAGTACGTATTCCAGGTACGTTCGAATTACATGATAATCCGGAGCAGACTGCGGCAAAGCCTCCATTCGCTTCAGTTCTCGCTCCGCTTCCTTGCGAACATCGTCCGGGATATCTGCGGTTTCGAGGCGTTCGCGAAGCTGCTCGGCTTCCGCCTTTTCGCCTTCGTCACCGTCGCCGAGTTCTTTTTGAATGGCCTTTAGCTGCTGACGGAGCACATAATCACGCTGCGCCTTATCCATCTCGCCCTGAGCCTCACTGGCGATCTTGGTGCGGATCTGCATGATCTCAAGTTCGCGGGCGAGAGCGCCGTGGGTCAAGGTCAAAAGCTCATCTACCGTGTCGGACTCGAGCATTTTCTGCTCGGTATCGGTCCCGAGATCAAGCACCGACGCCATGAAATAAGAAAGCTGAACAGGATCTTGCTGCGTCATCACCGCCATGCGGATCTCAGGCGGCACTTGCGGAAGCAAAGCGAGAGCTTCCTGTATCATCCCGTGGATATTGCGCTTTAGAGCCTCGATCTCGCCCTCGTCGACGCGAGTGAGTTCGGGAAGTTTCTCGATCTTCGCTTTCAGAAAAGGTTCGGCCTGCTGCCACTCCAGAATGCGAAAACGCTCAAGACCCTGAACGATCAGCTGCATTACGCCGTCATTGCGCATCATGCGCTTGATGCTGACGATCGTTCCGACGTGATACAGATCGTCATATTTCGCCTCATCGCCGGTGACGCCTTCCGTCTTGGTCGTAATGCAGCCGAGCAATTTTTCTTCGGTCGTGAGGGCGGATTCGACCGCACGCATCGAGCGTTCGCGGCCAACTGCCAGCGGCACGACGGTATCAGGAAACAGCGTCGTATTCTGCAGCGGCAGGACGGAGATCTCAAGGTTGTCCGGAATATTAACCTCGGTCAGCATCGTCGGATTATTGTTTGTCTCGTCAGCCATAAGCGTCTATACAGTAAGTATGATGTAATTCGGCCAAAGGGCGGCGCTGGTTTCTTTAGCTTGTTCCTTTGCGAAGGCGAATTATAAGTAAGCCGTTTTCGAACATATGATCAAGCTGCACGCCATCGATGGACGCCGGGAATTTTAGGGTTTTCTCGAATCGGCTGTACGTGATCTCCATCTGGTGATAAGAGGCACCGGCAGCACAGGATCGATCTTTTCGACAGCCCGCGAGATACAGCGTGTTTCCCTGAACCTCGATCTCCACGTCTTCTGCGGCAACACCCGCAAGCTCAACCTTAACAACCCAGCCCTCCTGCGTCTGGTAAACGTCGGCCGCCGGGAACCAGAGCCGCCCCGAAGGCCGCGACCCCTTCGAGGATCCTAGAAACTGAAAGTGCCGGTTTATAGTTTTTGCCATTGTGTTCAGATACGACAGTTGTTAGGGGAACTCAGTCTATTTCTTGCTCCAAAAGGCGGTGCCGCTAGATATTTCCTCGAGTGTTTCGGCGATCTCGCGTTCATCTTCCATCTCTAACGCGATATCTGCCATTGAGATAATGCCTTCAAGCGAGCCGTCCGCGTTGACGACCGGCACGCGGCGGACCTGCCGATCTCCCATCAACCTCACGGCCTCAAACGCAAAATCGTCCGGGCCAACCGAGAACATCTCAGTGGTCATCGCCTCGGCAACCGACGTTTCGGGGCCCTTCCCTTCTGCTATTGATCGAATAACGATGTCCCTATCGGTTACGATGCCGACGAGCTTTCCGCCATCGACGACAGGCAGCGAGCCCATGTCACCGTCACGCAGCATTGCCGCAACCTCGTGCAGCCGCATATCACGTGTGGCCGTCTTAACACTCGAAGTCATAATGTCCCGGCAACGCAAACGCGCCTTTGTTGTGGACTCGGTCATCCAAAAGCTCCTTTCCCTTATTTTGTTTTAGATAGACGTAGAAAGCAAGCCTTTTGAAATCCGCACTTGCGCGACGATGCCGCTTTCAGCAAAACTTGATAAAGGAAAGATAACTTAAGAAAAGGCGTCGTTACCTAGATGGGAAAGTATAAAGAGAACAGAAGAAAGCCGATTCGGGAAGGAAATACTGTGACGGTTGGCAGAGCGGAATCTGTACCGCCGGGCCGCGGAGCGACGGTAAAAATGAAAGATGGGACGCAGGTTGCGTTGTTCAATGTCGGCGGAAGGTTTCACGCGATCGAGAATTTTTGTCCGCATAAAGGCTATCCGCTGGCCGATTCAAAGCTGTACGGAAACATTGTCGAATGTGAGTTTCACGGCTGGCGGTTCGATGTGACTAGCGGGGCTTGCTTCACAAAGCCACAATGTTCGATAGAAAAATTTGAGGTCACGGTCGACGACGGAATGATAGTCCTTCATCTGTGAGTCTAGTTGATCGGGCGTAGCTATTTTCGTTGCTCGGCTCCATCGGTACCGATGGCTTCTACGGGACAAGCGTTCATTGCTTCCGTGGACAGTTCAACTTGATCTGGGGTGTCCGGCTGTTTGTAAACGTAAGAATATCCATTCTCATCGTTTCGGGTAAAATTGGAGGGAGCAGTGTCGCGGCAGACGTCGCAGTCGATGCATGTCCCGTCAACGTAAAATGCTCCCGGCACGTTGTCCGGGAGCTTCTGATCTACTTCCGCCATATGGTTTTTGTCTGAGCGGTCAGACTTTGGCTTGATCGGTCATCGTTATCATCCGTTCCAGAGCTATTTTGGCGAAATAACGGGTTTCGTCGTCAACCACGATCTCGTTCACCACGTTGCCTTCGGCAAGATTTTCAAGCACCCAGGCTAGATTCTGGGGTGCTATTCTGTACATCGTCGCACACATACAAAGGTCTGGCGCGAGAAGAAGAATTTCCTTGTCCGGAAAGCGCTGGGCTAGTCGGCTGACAAGATTGACCTCCGTTCCGATCGCCCACTTAGAACCGCTCGGCGCATCTTCGACCGTCTTTATAATGAAAGATGTCGAACCGTCCAGATCGCTGGCCTCGACGACCTCACGCATGCATTCGGGGTGAACAAGCACTTTGACGCCAGGCACCTCACTCCGGATCCTGTCAACATGCCAAGGCTTAAATCGTCCATGCACCGAGCAATGGCCACGCCATAAGATGAGCTTCGCGTTATGCAGATCTGCTTCGGTGTTTCCGCCGAGTTCTTCGTGCGGATTCCAAAGAACCATTTTGTCGAGCGGAATACCGAATTTTGCACCCGTATTACGGCCGAGATGCTGGTCCGGAAAGAAGAACATCTTGTCGTAGTTGTTCAAGTAAACGTCGAACAGCGGGATGGCGTTTGATGATGTACACACGACCCCTTCATTTCGGCCGCAAAACGCCTTGATCGCGGCTGAGGAGTTCATATATGTGATTGGGGCCACCTTTGAATCCAGCACGCCGATATCTCGCAGCTGATCCCAAGCGTCTTCGACCTGATCGATCGTGGCCATATCCGCCATTGAGCATCCGGCACCGAGATCGGGAAGAATGACGCGCTGGTGTTCTTTGCCGAGGATGTCTGCGGATTCGGCCATAAAATGAACCCCGCAGAAGACTATGTAGTTAGCATCGGTCTCTGAGGCCATCACCGAGAGCTGGTAGGAATCTCCCGTGAGGTCAGCGTGGCGAACCACGTCGTCACGCTGGTAGTGGTGGCCGAGAATTACTACACGGTCGCCGAGTTCCTGACGTGCCGCGTCGATGCGTTCGGCAACCTCAGCGTCGGGCATCACCAGATAATCCTCGATCGATCGAACCTGTTCAAGAACTGCGGACATATGGCACTCCTAGATGAAAAGGATGTCACTCTGGAAATGATTTAGCAAGCGAGACCTTCAGCGGTGAAAAGACCTGCCCCCTGGAAACGCCCGAATGATCAGGCACGCGCAAAAAACAGAACGAGTCGCCATTTCGACGACTCGTTCCGCACACTTTACTTGGCCGATCACACCAGTCTTTTGTGTTTGATGAACGCCGCTTCCCGAAGGTAAACGTTAAGTTCACAAATATCCTTTACATAGTCGCCGATGCGTTCAAGGTGTTTTGCAACGAACAAAAGATGAGCCGCACTGGTGGTCGCCGTCGGATCGTTTACCATCATTTCTAAAAGTTCGTTGAAGACCCGCTTATAGCTAGCGTCTATCTCAGCGTCCCGCTTGATGATCTCGCGCGACAGGCGTGAATCTTCCAGCGTGAACGCATCCAGCGCCGACCGAAGCATTTCGGCAGCAGTCGTTGCCATGAACGGAAATTCGACGTATTCCCGGATCTGCGGCTCGTTATTCAAGATCAACGCGGCTTCGGCAATGTTGGAAGCATGATCCGCGATCCGTTCGAGGATCGGCGTGATCTTTGCAACAGAGATGACGAACCTTAGGTCGTGCGCTGCCGGCTGCTGGAGCGCGAGTATCTCCACACTCAGGCGATCTATCTCAAGCTCCATCTTATTAATGGCTCGGTCTTCGTCTAACACTCGCTGGGCAAGTTCGCTGTCGCGCTCCGTGAGCGCTTGCATCGCCTTCTGCACGGCTGCCTCAGTCGCACCGCCGAGCAAGAGGATCTTGTCACGTAAAAGGTCTAACTGCTGATCGATTATCCGATTTTCCATCTCAAACTAATTTACCACACTCGTCAAAATAGATTTGACAAAAGCATCAACCGAAGCGGCCGGTGATGTAATCCTCCGTTAATTTTTCGTCGGGATTCGTAAACATTTGTTGCGTCGCGTTGTATTCGACCAATTTCCCCAACATAAAAAAAGCAGTTCGATCGGAAACCCGCGCCGCCTGCTGCATGTTGTGTGTCACGATGACTATCGTATAGTCACGTTTTAGTTTAACTACGAGCTCTTCGATCTTTTGCGTCGCCAACGGATCAAGCGCTGACGCAGGTTCGTCCATCAGAATAACTTCAGGCTGAACCGCTAATGCCCGTGCGATACACAGCCTTTGCTGCTGCCCACCGGAGAGTCCGAATGCCGACGTGTTTAGTCTGTCTTTGACCTCATCCCAAAGAGCGGCATCATGAAGTGCTTTCTCAACGCGGGCGGCGAGATCGGCTTTGCCCGAATGAATCCCATTTATCCGAATGCCATACGCAACATTCTCGAAGATTGATTTCGGGAACGGGTTGGACTTCTGAAAGACCATTCCTACTTTACGCCGAAGAGCGACGACGTCCGTTTCAGGAGAATACGCATCTTCTTCGTCGATTAATACCGTTCCCTCTAGCCGAGCGATCGGAATCGTGTCATTCATCCTGTTGAGCGTTCTGAGCATCGTAGACTTTCCGCAACCCGAGGGACCAATGAAGGCCACTACCTCGCGGTCGGGAATTTCCACATTGACGTCCCAAAGAGCTTGAACACTTCCGTAGAAGAAATTTAGATCTTTTACTTTGATCTTTGATCCCATGAATTTCGCCACGACCGCACGTGTACCCGTGATCACCCGAAATGCCCGGTGATGTAATCCTCAGTAAGTTTTTCCGAAGGCATTTGAAAGATGTTCGCTGTTCGGTCGAATTCTATCAGTTCGCCCAAGTACATAAACGCCGTATTGTCTGAGATCCGAGCCGCCTGCTGCATGTTGTGTGTAACAATAATAATGGTAATTGACTCCTTCAAACTAACCAGCAGGTCTTCGATCTTCGACGTCGCGTTTGGGTCTAAAGCCGAGGTAGGCTCGTCGAACAGCATGATTTCCGGTGAGGTGGCAAGTGTGCGGGCGATGCACAACCTCTGCTGCTGGCCGCCCGAAAGGTCGTAGGCCGATCGGTCTAATCGATCCTTGACCTCGTCCCAAAGAAATGAGTCCACTAGGGCTTGTTCGACTCGCTCTCCAAGCTCTTTCCCGTTCTCACCACGAAGCCTAAGGCCAAACGCCACATTTTCGAATATGGATTTCGGAAACGTCGTCGGTTTCTGAAAGACCATTCCGACTCTCATACGCATCTCGAGTGGAGAGGTTTTAGGGTCTATTATATTAAGTCCGCTAGGATTGAGCCTTAGTTCTCCTTCGTACTTAATACCTGGATAAAGATCATGTATCCGGTTGAAACACCGAAGCAAAGTTGATTTACCGCAACCCGAAGGACCGATAATAGCGGTAATCTTGTTCTCTTCGAAAACGAGATCGATATTTTTGAGTGCTTGGACCTCTCCATAAAAGAAACTCAAGGACCGAGCTTCGGCTTTAAACCGTGCTGGCTTTTCCGCTTTCGCTTGCGATGTAAGAACGCTGTCAACCATAAAATACTCAAGATTTTCCGAGTGCAGACCTTCCCATGCGAGGTTTCACGGAAATATCACCACTTAATAGACCTCCGCATACGGTACCTGATGACTATAGCGACTGCGTTTAGAGATAAGGTCATCGTTATCAAAGCGAGCCCTGCTCCGGCGGCATTTACGATGAAATCCTGATCGGGCCGCGAAACCCAGTTGAACATTTGGATGGGGAGAACCGAGAACGGCGACCAGATCCATTCAAAGGAAAGGAACGGGAACTCGGTACTAACGGGCGAAGGCGGCAAGAACGCGATGAATGTTAGTGCACCGATCGTAATGAGAGGCGCCGTCTCGCCTAGTGCTCGTGAAAGTGCAATGATAACGCCCGTTAATATTCCCCCGGTAGAATAGGGCAATAAATGATACCGGGTCACCTGCCATTTGGTCGAACCAACCGCATATGCCGCTTCACGGATCCCTTGCGGAATTGTTCGCAGAGCCTCACGCGTCGCAACAATGACGATCGGTAATATAAGAAACGCAAGTGTAACACCGCCCGTAAGCACACTCTGCCCTAATCCAAGACCGTACACGAGCAACCCAAGCGCCATTAGGCCATAGATTATCGAGGGAACTCCCGCCAAGTTAGCGATATTTGTTTCGATAATCGTATTCACCCAATTTTTCGAAGCATATTCTTCCAAATAAACTCCTGCTGCAACTCCCAGAGGCACGGCCATTGCTGCGGTTACAGCAATTATCATCAAGCTTCCGACCCAAGAAGAGAGTATGCCGGCCCGCGCTGCAAAACGAGAGGGGAACGATAAGAAAAATTGTGGATCGAGCCTGCTTAGCCCGTCAGCGAGCATGTCCGCGAGAAGTGCTCCGAGAGCGACAATCCCTACGAGCGTACAGGCGATCCCAACGATATTGAATAATGCATCCTGACGTTTCCGCTTTTTGATAATCGGGCCGAAATCGGTCATATCCATATCAATACACCTCCCTGAAGCGCTTCCGGAAATAAATACCAAGGATATTGAACACCAGCGTTATAGCAAATAAAACAAGGCCGGCGGCAAAGATCGACTGATAACCAATGCTTCCGTGAGGCAGGTCACCCAGGCTGACTTGCACGATGAATGCGGTAATTGTCGCGGCCGGTTCTCTGGGATCGAACGTCAGATTCGGTTGCATCCCCGCTGCGATCGCCACGATCATTGTTTCACCAAGCGCGCGGGAAATGGCTAAGATATAGGACGCGATGATACCTGAAAGTGCGGCGGGGTAAACAACTTTCAAGGCCGTTATTATCTTGTTCGCACCCAACGAGTAAGCGCTTTCTCGAAGTGACATCGGTACCGACCGTAGAGCATCTTCGCTAAGGGAGCTTACGTACGGGATGATCATTATTCCCATCACAATTCCCGCGTTCAACATATTGAATGTGGGCAGTCCGGGGATCAGCGACTGCAAGATCGGCCCTACAAAGAGCAATGCGAAATATCCGTAGACCACAGTTGGGACCGCACTAAGAAGCTCCAGTATCGGTTTCAGCACTTCACGTACAATGGGCGGAGCAAACTCACTAAGGTAGATCGCGACTATCGAACCTATCGGGATCGCAACAAGAAGAGCGACCCCGGTAGTAACCACCGTCCCCGTTACGAGCGGCAATATGCCAAAACGCGGATTCGCGAACAGAGGCGTCCACATCGTGTCTGTGAAAAAATCGATGAGCGGAACGTGAGCGAAAAAGGTGCTCGACTCATACACCAAAACTCCAACGATGCCCGTGGTCACCGCGACCGAGGAAAACGCAGCCAGAAACAGGAGGAACTCGATAAATCGTTCCTTGATCCCAACGAAGCGCCCTTTTCGAGCGATCGATTTCAAAGGAGAGCTCACTCGAGCGTCACCTCGCTCAATCGCATTTGAGTCAACGGACATAATCTTGCAATCAACTTGGTAAGTTTACTTAGGCTCTCTTTTGAGGATCTCCTCGATCGGCAATCCGACTTCGGCATGTCCGCCAAAGCCTGTGCCCTTTTTCTTTTGCGCAAGTCGCTCCTTTACCGCAGTATAGGCTTCAGCCGGAAGCGGAAGATATTTGACCTCCGTTGCTAATTGGGCTGCGTTTTCTAAATAAAAATCGACGAATGCTTTTACTTCAGGTCGTTCAAGCGACGCCGCATTAACATAGATGAAAAGCGGTCGAGAAAGCGGATTGTATGTTCCCGCGAGCACGTTCTCCAAGCTTGGCGGTACGGGCTCTTTCACCTTGTTGTCGTCCCACTGTATAGCCACTGCTTTCATACGGTCCTTATGGGGTTCGTAATAAGCGAAAGGGATATAGCCGAGAGCGAACTTATTCCCCTCGATACCTTGAACAAGCGTATTGTCGTCTTCACTTCCGGTATAGTCACCGCGGCTTGATTTCGCCTTTCCTACGATCGCCTCAGTAAAATAGTCAAATGTGCCCGAATCAGCTCCCGCACCGAATAGCACGATCTCTTCGTTCGGGAATTCGGGCCGAATCTGGTTCCATCTCGTGATCTTTCCCTGAGCGCCGGGCTCCCACACCTTCTTCAGCTCGTCTACCGTCAGCGAGTTGGCCCATGTATTTTCCGGATGAACTACCACCGTAAGAGCATCAAATGCGACCGGCAGTTCGATATACTCGACGCCATTCGATTTTGCAAGCTCCATCTCTTCCGTCAGGATCGGACGTGACGCATTAACAACGTCTATCTCGCCGCGGCCAAATTTCTTAAAGCCCCCGCCAGTTCCGGAAATGCCGACCGTAACTCGCGTATTACCGCTTTGCGCATTCTGGAATTCTTCGGCAACCGCTTCCGTAACTGGGAAAAGAGTGCTAGACCCATCAACCTTAACTAGCCCGGCACTAGCTCCGGTTCCTGGTGCGTCCGCGTTGGGTCGTCCGGCGCATCCAGTCCATGAGGCTACGGCAAAACTTAACAGTAAAAACGCTATCTTTGATTTCTTCATAACTTTTAATCTTCTATCGTGACAAAGGTCTACACGATAGGTTGCTGGATCAAAATTTTTTCCTTGTATTACATTTCCTATTTTTCCGAAATGCCTAAAAGCCTCGGTTGTTCGACGCAAATATCCAGCACATACCAACGATGATATGGCTGTTAATATTAAATTATCATTACGTAAAAACAATTCTAAGCGTACGGCCGAAAAAATTAACATTGCGTTAACATTGAAGTAACACACGGGTAATATGATAAGCGTTTATCGTTAAGCTCAGACTCGACCAAATGCGATCCGGGGCGACGAATACGGGTACTGCGGGAAGAAAATATGGACCTCATCGATGATCTTGAGAGCGACATAGCAATTGCCTTTCTGGTGGAACGTAGACATCATCAGCGTATCAATACCCAACAGGCGCGTGAACTTATGGTTAAGATCGTGACGGAATTGAAAAGGACCGCAAGTGCAATGAATACAGCCGATAGCTTGTCCATGTGTGACGCCCCGCCGAACGTTTTATCCCATTAGATCACTTGAAGTTTCGCCTCTTCAAATCGCTTTTACCATTCCGAGAATTTTTTGGATAGTTTCAAGGAACGTGAAATGCGTCGCGCGAGCTTTTGTGTGGTTTGGCACGCTGATTGCGAGTACCATATTGGAAAAGATCGGATCACCAGCCGGTCGAAGAGATCTAATACAACATTGGATCACATAAGATGGAGACCACTATGAAACAACCTTATTTGATTAGAAGCTATTTTGCCGCGGCGATGATGTGGACAATGATCTTTGTACCGCTTGGTGTCACGGCGCAGACAAAGGTAAGCCTACCAAAGAATAAATACGATGTTCAGGATGACGTAAAACTCGGCCAGCAGGCCGCTCAAGAGATCGAGCAGCAATTTCCGGTCTTAAATGACTCTGTTGCTACGCCCTACGTCAAGCAGGTCGGTTCAAGACTCGTTGCCGCAATTCCGCCACAGTTCCGTCAACCAGCGTTCCGTTACGACTTCGAAGTGGTTAATGCTAGTGACATCAATGCTTTTGCCCTTCCAGGTGGTCCGATGTATGTAAATCGCGGAATGATCGAGGCAGCGAGAAACGAAGGGGAAATGGCCGGCGTGATGGCTCATGAGATCGCCCACGTAGCATTGCGCCACGCGACCGCACAGGCAACGAAACAAGGTAGTTGGAAAAATCAGCTCGGAACGATCGGTCTTATTTTGGGCGGTGCAGTTCTCGGTGGAGAGACGGGGGCTCAGTTAGGAGCACTCGGAGTAGCGGCATGGCAGACGAAATATAGTCGCGATTACGAAACTCAGGCTGACTACCTCGGGGCACAGATAATGGCCAATGCGGGCTATGATCCGCGCGACCTGGCAAATATGTTTCAGACGATCAATGCCGAGGGAGGAAATCGCGGACCCGAGTTTCTAAGTAGCCATCCCGATCCTGGTAATCGATTCCAGAAGATCAATCAAGAAGCTACAAGGCTGCGGGTTTCGCCTACGCCGATAAAATTCACGCGGGAGTTTCAAAATACTCAGGCTAGACTGCGGTCGCTTGCACCCGCGCGTACGATGGCCCAGATTCAACAAAGTAGTCAAGGTAATCAGGGCGGGGCGAATAATCCGATAAATAGGGGACGCTATTCCTCGAATGTACCGCTTCCATCAACTCGGTACCGTGTTTATCAAGGTGGCAACTGGATCCGAATGAACGTGCCGTCGAACTGGCGTGAATTCCCAAATCAAGCGGATGTCACATTTGCTCCGGACGGCGCGTTTGGCGACCAGGGTATTTCCCACGGTGCTTTGATCGGAGTTTATCGCGGGCAGAGCAATGACCTCTCGCAGAATACGCAGGCCTTCTTAAGGGGCTTGTTGCAGGGAAATCCACATCTGCGACAGCAGACTAATTTCCAGTCAACGCGTCTTGCGGGACGTCAGGCATTGGCGACAACGCTTGCAGGGCCATCGCCCATCAATCGGCAGAATGAGGTCGTAACTCTCTATACGACACAGCTCCGAAGCGGCGAGACGTTCTACTTCGCCGCGGTGGCACCCCAGAATCAGACGTCGCGTTATAATACGGCGTTCCGATCGATGCTAAATTCGATAAGGCTAAACGACTCGAACCAGTAAACTTCGGTTCTTAATTTAAAGAGATCGTCCAGAAGGGCGGTCTCTTTTTTTCACGCTTGGATCGGCTTGGGGCGGACCGAGAGAAGCAACGCGGCGGCAACAAGTGAAACGCACGCGGAAGTTGCGAATGCCAATGGGGCACCGAATTGGTACCATAGAAATCCGAAGATCACGGATGCCGGAAGCACCGTGATGCCAATCGCTAAGTTGTAGAATCCGAATGCGGTTCCGCGTTTCTCTTCGACGATCAAATCAGCAACGAGTGCTTTTTCGGCGCTTTGAGTCAGCCCAAAATAAACACCGTAAGCGGCGAACAGTGCCCAGGCCTGCCAAGGAGTTTCGACAAAGGCGAATCCCAAATAGACAAGCGCATACACGATCCAGCCGGATATCATCAAAGCTTTTCGGCCAAGTCGATCCGAAAGATCGCCTCCAACCAGGGAACTGACAACTTTGCTGAAATGCAGCACCATCCACAAGAGGGGTAGCATCGCGGGTGCAATTCCCGCCTGTTCGGCGCGCAACAGCAGAAACGCGTCGGTAGAGTTCGAAAGGGTGAAGACGGCGATTATTAGGAGAAAGCGTTTGAAGTTCCCGTCGAACTCTCCGAGCGAGAACCGTATCGGCATCCGTTCAAAGACATCAGGAGTACGGGGCGATTCCCGGACGAAAAAGACGATTACGACAAGCCCGAGGGCCACTGGGACCGAGGCGTAAAGGAATACGCGTTGATATTCCATCGCAGTTGGATTTTCCGGATCCACTGCCATATACGTCAATAGCAGAAAACCAATCACTGGACCGACAACGGCCCCCAAATGATCAGCAGCCCGATTAAAGCCAAATGCAAGACCTCGCCTATCCTCTCCGACTTCGGCCGCGAGCATTGCGTCCCGCGGAGCGCCGCGAATGCCTTTGCCCATGCGATCAGACATTCGGACGATCAGAACGTGTTGCCATGTGGTCACGAACGCCAACATCGGCCGAGCGACCGCCGCGAGCGAATAGCCGAGAAAGACCGGAAGCTTTCGCCTGCCGAAGCGATCACTTAGGTAACCCGAAAAAAGCTTGAGAATGCTGGCGACCGATTCCGCAATCCCCTCGATAAAGCCAATCACAAGAGGCGTGGCACCAAGAGTCACAAATAAAAAGGCGGGAAGAAGCGGGTAGACGATCTCGCTCGATGTATCGTTCAGAAAACTGACAACGCTCAATGCCAAAACGGTTGGCGGCAAGCCCCGATAGCGGGCGAACCATCGAGATCGCGGTCGTTTTGGTTTCTGATCCATAAAACGCAAAACAGGCCATTAAAGCCTGCTTATACTTGTTAGGTCAATTTCCGGACGATCCTGCGGAGGTCAACGCGTACGTGTCGCCTTTGGCTTTATCTTTGGCGAATCCGCAGTTGCGAACCACCAAAGAGAAAACGTACCAACAGTCGCTATTAAAAGAAAACCCGTGACCAATGCTAGACGAAATGCCATCTTCACACTTCTTCGTAGCATGCGGAAAATTAAATATGCGAACAATGCTGTACCGAGGAATAGTATTCCGGCGATGATCAATGCTACAGCTCCTGAAAAAGGCAATTCCATCGGATAGATTCCACCTCCTTTTGATCTAAAAGTTCCATAAATTCCTACGACTTAGCGTTCAACGCTTCGTCGAGCTTCTCCATGTCTTCTTCGCTCAACTCGGAAGTTTCCGTCGGAAGCGAGTATTCTTCTTCGATCCAAGCTCCCAGATCCAGCAATTTACAGCGTTCTGAACAAAACGGCCGGAACTCGTTCCCGCTAAACTCCACCATTTTTCCACATGTCGGACATTTTACGATTGGCATAACTTTCGAATCTCAAGTGTAAAAAAGCGGAGGTGAAGTCCGCAAATCTGGCATACGATTGTCCTCAGAATATCAATGATTGTGGTCATGGCCGTCGTCTCTCGACGATCGATCCATCACGCCCGCGAGAAACGGGAAGTCGTCATAAGCGCTGCTAAAGAAGTTGAGAGCTTGTGGAGGACTTCCGTCGTGATAAATAAAAACGTGAAAACAGGCGTTGACCCCATACTCGATCAGAGCGTCTAGCTTGTTCTCGCGTTCCATTTCAGCAAGCTTTTTCATAAGAAAATTCTGCTCATCCACTGGCATGTGCTTTCGAGCAAGATCAAAAGCGCAGCCAGAAGTATGCGGGGGCAAAGCACCGGCGCCGCGAACTTTATAGGCATTTGCATTGCCCTGCGTTAGGAGGATCTGATAGTCCATCGACCGTGTCAACGACGTTACCCGAAGCGGACGGCGAAACTCCTGGAAATAAGCATCGGCCATTTCCTGCAATATTGGCCGCGCTCGAGGATGAAACATTCGAAGCAAACGACGCCGGATCTGTTTGCGGTCAGCCGCATTATTAAGATCATACTTTTGACCGGAGAAGTTATCGGCCAAGCGTTTCATGGTCTCGTACTTGGGATGCCCCGGGACGACCGGCTCTCTCCGGTCACTCGGATCGGCAAATTCGAAGGAAGTGAACGGAACATCCTGTGCCGAACCGCCAACGTCGAGATAAAAGCTGTCCGTCGCCATCGGCATCTCGATCAATTCTCGATTCAATCTCTTGAAAGAGAGATCGGCAAAATCCATCGGCTGCTGGTAGCCGCCTTCGCGCATCTCACGTAACTTTCGTGTCTGCTTAATAACTCCATCACCAAAAAGTTCTTTCGGAACGTTGAGGCCGGCGGGGCGAATCCCCTTCTCACCCGGTCGGTTCTCTAAAGCAAGCCGCTGCCTGTCGGCAAGGAACACGGCCGAAACGTTCAGATCCGCTTCTTCTGATTCGGGCGAGACACTTTTGATATCCGCAACATCGGATGCAACAAGTTCGTCCTCCGCAACTTCCCACGCGGATAAAATATCATTTATGTCCTCAAAGTCCTCGCCTCCGAGCGGATCGATTACCCGCGCCGGAATAAGTTCCGAAGCAGTCGTTCTGGGTGTTGGAGCGGCGCGGCCCGAGTCCTCCATTCGCGATACAATGAAATATGCGATTCCGCCGAAAAACAGGATCACGACCGTCATGACCACCGCTGCAATAGCCATTATCTGTGGACCGTTAGTGGCAGACAAATCTTCCGGCACGGACGAAGCAGGAGGGAACGGTGCACCTACGACTTCTCCCGCTTCTGTTAACGGTGCCTCGCGTTTGGGCGACACAGTCAAGCCCACTGAATCGCCGATCTGAACGCGAATTGCAGTATCAGTTCCTACCTTGAGGCTGTCTCCGTTTCGCAAGGCACGCGGCCGGCCGGCGACCCGCTCGCCGTTTACAAATGTGCCGTTTGTTGAATTTTCGTCAGCTACCCAGAGCTCGCCGTCGTCAACGAAAAAGGTCGTATTTACGCGGGAAAGGCCAGCGTCATCAATGACGACGTCCGCGAGCTCTGTTCGGCCGATCGACAATTCATTCGTAACGGTCTCTGTTCGACTGTCGTATGGCCCCTCGATGTGGAGAAGTATTTTCACGTGTCAACGACTCTAGTCGGCATCGGCGACTTCCTTTAGCTTCGACATATCCAATAGTTTACTGAATTGATCGAAGTGAAACATCGTTTCATCCTTGCAGTGATTGCAGAAAAAAGTCACGTCCTCGCCAAGGTACATGTCCTTTAGATGATATGCGATAAAGCACCCGTAACAGCGTTGGATGCGTTTTCCAAAAACACTCAACACTTCGTCCGTGATTTCAGGTTCCATACGTTGATTTGCGTATTTTACCACAGAGGTTATTTCGCGCGGCTTGCCAAACCCAACCAGATATGTTTTTAATCTAGTTATAGATGAACGCTAGTTTTTTTCACATCCATCATCTCCACCATCATCATCACAGCCACGACCGCGCGTGATATGAATCCTGTTTTCTAAACCCAACGAAAACCAATTTTCATTCAGTAGGCGTGAACTTGACATAGTTTCAAGGGCGTCGTGTCGTCATTTTTCGGATATGAAAATAAAGATTGCTATACAAAAAAAGGGAAAACTGGCCGACGGCTCGGTCGAGTTGCTTCGCAAGGCGGGCATCAAGTTTTCCAATGGGCAGGGTAAGCTGCGTGCCGAGGCGACGGATTTCCCACTCGAACTGTTCTTCTTACGCGATGACGATATTCCCGATTATGTCGCCGACGGCGTCGCTGATATCGGCATTGTGGGCGAAAATATATTGGCCGAAGCTCCGAAGCCGGTAAACAGTGTTGAGAAGCTCGGTTTTGGCAGATGCAGGCTTTCGATCGCGGTCCCTAAATCATTTGAATACTCGACGGTGTCGGACCTAACAGGTAGGCGAATTGCGACAAGCTATCCGCGGATCTTGCGATCCTACTTCGCCGATCGGAACATCACGGCTGAAATTCACGAGATCAGCGGTTCTGTTGAGATAGCTCCATCGATCGGACTCGCAGACGGCGTGTGCGATCTTGTTAGTTCTGGAAGTACGCTTTTCTCCAACGGATTGCGTGAGGTTGAGACTGTAATGCGATCGGAGGCCGTCCTGATATCCCGCCGCGACCTCGATTCGAATCTTGCTGAACTTCTGACGCAGCTACAGTTTCGCATCCGCAGTGTTCTAGCTGCCGAGCAGAACAAATACATCCTTTTAAATGCGCCAGTTGAAAGGGTAGATGAAATAAGGACGCTCCTTCCGGGCATCAAAAGCCCGACTGTCATGCCGCTTGCTGAATCGGGTTGGGTCTCGCTGCATTCAGTCATTAGCGAGCATGATTTCTGGGCAGTGGTCGAGAACCTTAAGATGGCCGGGGCTGAGGGCATCCTGGTTTTATCGATCGATCAAATGATCCAGTAAAATATGAAGATCATCGAATATCCGCAACGCGCAGAATGGGTAGAGTTGCTGAGGCGGCCATCTATAGACACGCGTGAACTCCAAGGCATTGTTTCCAGCATCCTCGACGACGTGAGATGGGATGGTGATGCGGCTTTGCGAAGGCTTTCCCGACGGCTCGATCCATCACCGGTCTCTGAGTTCGAAGTATCGGCCACAGAACTCAGTGCTTCGGAACTTCTCGTCCCCGATGAATTAAAAGCAGCGATCCGTGTCGCAAAGGCGAACATTGAGAAGTTCCACGACTTATTGCCCAGCCAAAATGTTGAGATCGAGACAATGCGTGGCGTCCGTTGCTGGAAGAGAACATTGCCGATCGAAAAGGTTGGACTTTATATTCCGGCAGGAAGCGCCCCACTGTTTTCGACTGTCCTTATGCTGGGAATCCCAGCACAATTGGCTGGTTGCCGTGAGGTAATTATGTGTTCACCTCCAAATGCAGATGGAAATGTCGATCCCACGACACTCTATGCAGCACAGCTTTGCGGGGTCGACCGTGTGTTTAAGTTAGGCGGGGCACAGGCCATCGGTGCGATGGCGTTCGGAACAGAAACGGTTCCAGCGGTTTATAAGATATTCGGCCCGGGAAATCAGTACGTCACCGA
>JBBQTV010000060.1:0-18143 GCA_038212935.1 Pyrinomonadales bacterium
GGCTACGGTGCCGAGATCGCGGCCCGCATTTCCGACGAACTGTTTGAGTACCTTGATGCTCCCGTACGACGCGTCGGTGCGACTGATACCTTCGTCGCTTACGCTCCGCAGGTCGAAGATTTCATTCTCCCGCAGTCGGAAGATGTCGAGAATGCGGTCAAAGAATTAATGAAGTATTGATAAATTCTTCTATTTGGATTAATATGCTCATCGCCACCCGTTTTTCGCTGCATCGGGAACCTGAGCATTAGTTGTGAGGTGTCTCGGTCGCTTGTTAACCTTGGAGAAACAAAATGAAGAAAAAAATTCTGTCTCTAATGCTTTTCGTAGCGCTGTCGTCAGGATTCGTTGTCGTCACGCACAGTGCCGTTCCAACAGATCGTAAATTCGATCCTTGTCACAACAGCGAAGGTAAATTCGAACCGACCCGCAAGGACTGTGATCCGTATTCGTGTGGCTGTTTGTTTCACCGGATCGAAGAATTTTTCGCCGACATATTTACCAAATACCGTTAAGTTTTGCGGGCGTTCGGTTGTTCAAAAGAGGTGGGGATCAGCTCCGTACCTCTTTTTTACATGGACGCACCTACCCCGAGCCAGTCAGAAGTTAGCAAGCTTGTAAACACCAGTCGACATCCTTACGGCGAAACCCTCGTCCACTAATTGATGATTTGCTCTCCCGGATTCCTTCCGTGGAAATCCCAACGCCCGAGAAAGGTCGCCCAGATGCGTCATTCCGCACATAGTTAGATAGCAGCGTGCTATCTCGCGCACGGCATCCTCCCGTTTTACCTTTATCTCCATCTCCGCAGGAAAGCGCGCCTCCGCCAGTGTCCAGATGTACGTAAACTTTGGGGTATATAGAACCTCTTGCGGGACGACCTTCATCGTGCGCTGCAGCTTGTCGAGAGCTTTGGTAAATCGCGGACGAGTAGTGATCTCCGCCTCGGCCCTTAGATCCGCCGATCCCATTTCCCATTCTTTTCGCAGAACTTTAAGTATCTTGTTGGCGCTGCCGGACAGATCCCTTTCTTCGCGGCTTTTTGGTACGCCCCAGATAGAGTTGAAGTAAGGGATCATCCGCGGTGCCAGGAACATCGAATTTCCTTTTACAAGCTTTGCGTAATAGACCTTGCCGCGGGCGATCACTTCATCCTTTAAGACCCAGGCCGCACTTGCCTCTTCATCCTTCTGCACGTTCCGCGGCATCTGAGCGTCGCGGCGGCCGCAAACAGCGATGTAAACTGACGGAAGGTTCTTCCGGGCATCTGTCAGTCCAAGACAAAAACCGAGGTCCTCGACCATCGCCTCCACGTCTCCGACGGTCGACACCTTTGCCGCGTCTTCTCGTCGCCACTTCTCGTCGCGATATAGCTCTATTTCTTCCCGAATGGAATCTGTCACGCGAGCATTTAATCACACCAGAGTGTACTCGAACAAAAGAAAAAGGACGGTGCTCCACAATAGGCAGCACCGTCATAAGGTCTATAAACCGATATCGGCCCCGATCAATCATCGTTCGGCTGATCGTTTCTAACAGGTGACGACGACTGGACAGTAATGGTCGAACCCGGCATCAGGCGAATGTCGTCGCGGCCCATTATAGCCACCGAACCCGCTCCAGCTCCGCCGCCAATTATTGCCCCTAAAACCGCCCCCTTTCCGCCGCCCGCGATAGCTCCGATGATAGCCCCGAGGCCGGCTCCGATGCCGCCGCGTTTGGCCGTTTCACGAGTCTGGCTGTCGCCCTGGGCGGTCCCTTCACCATCCACGCGGATATCCTTCCCGGTGTGATCCTTCACGCCCTGTACAAACCCGCCAAAGTCATACGCCGTGCCGTCGCGAAGCGTGATGCGTTCGAAATTGAACGTTACATTCGGGCGGCCAGAGACCTGGCCGGAACGGCCGACGCCCGAGAGGTAACCTTCGATGACGGCGCCGCGGTATTCCATCGGCGACTGGACGGTCATCCGGAACCGGTCATTATTTTGCGAGACTTTCGTGTTTATTTCATTCTCGAGCGAAGCGCTTACGATGGCTCCGTTGGGGATCAGAAATCGACCAATGCGCGGCTGGCTGAGAGTTGGATTCGGTAGGTTTCCGCCGACGGGAGCGTTCGGGTCGTTGGTCGAATATGCCGTGTCGTCGCTGGCCATGGGAATATCGTTCCCCGAATATCCATCATTACTGTCGGCGTATTCATCATTAATCCCGAGCCCAGCGATCTCGCTCGATTTGGTGTAAAAGCTGTCCGAAAATATTGTTTCACTAAGGTATTCGGTGGTAATGCGACGCGTTACTTTCAATCCGCGGCCGTTGCCGTCGGGCAAAAATATAAGTGTGTAGTCCGTTTCGCCGCCGAGGCTGGAGATCGTCAGATCGTTGCCGCGGAGCGTTGCACGGACCCGCAGGTTACGCCCGTTCGACATCTCTGTGCGTTCGCGTCCGTCGGCTGGGAACGAGATCGGGGCGGCGTTCGACGACGCCAGCGTCACCTGATCGCCGCGGACGCTGATCGCCAATTCCTCTGGTGCATCGAGCTTGTTCTCAAGGTCCTGCCGTTGCGTTTCATTGACGCGCACGCCGCGGATCACATCCGCCGAGTTCTCGCTTCGGCCGGTGTCCAGGCGATAGGTTCCTGTTAAAATGCTGCTGGTTATCGGTGCCTGCGGAAGGTTGCGGGTGTTGCCGTACGAAACCGTCTGACTGGCGTTCGACGTTCTGCCGCTCCAATTCGGCGTCAGCCCGTAACTGGATGACAAACGCCCGACAAGGTCGCGAATGTCATTCCAAACGGCCTCGATCCGTCGATTCTGAGGATTGGCGACGAAGAAAGCGTTCATGTCCTGAGCGGCCGCGATGATCGGTTGAACGTCATTGCGGTTCTCACGCCGAAGGTCGAGGTTCGATTCGTATGAACGCGTTGCGGCCTTCATAGCATCGAGCGATCGCGCAGCGTCGTCCGACACGTCAGCGTCGGCGGAGCTGCTTCGGAGCTGAAACATCAGCGTGTAGTTCAGATCGTCGATCTTCGAATTCAGGCTCCTTAGCGTATCGCGCACCTCCTTCTGATTCGGTGCCTGTGCAGACGCGGGCGCCGCCGCGCTAAACAGAAGCCCGAACATCAATCCCAATGCCGAAATACCGGTGAATAACTTTTTCATAACGCTTTCTCCTACAGACTCAGACGGGGCACAACTCTGCCTCAACCTGTTTTGAAGCATATTTCATACCAAACGTTGTTCGGTGTCGCGGTCGCGTTTCGCACAGCTTTTGATATGGTAAACTTCTTGTCAACAGATAGAAAATAAAAGGAAACCATCATAAATGACCAAGACCGTTTATAAAGCCAGCGTGAAGTACGCCGGCGATGAATTTTTTATCGGCACAACACCGAGCGGACACGCCCAAACCATTGATACCAATGGAAATAGGAAATTGGCACCGACCCCGATGGAGATGCTGCTCGTCTCGGTCGCCGGCTGCACGGCCGCTGATGTAATCTCGATTTTGTTGAAGAAAAGGCAGGACGTAACCGATTACACGGTCGAGGTCACAGGCGAGCGGGCCGAAGATCATCCGCGAAAGTACGTCACCTTTACCGTCCACCATATAGTGCACGGCCGCAACATTTCAGAAAAAGCCGTGGCGGACGCAATCGAACTTTCCGACAACAAATACTGCTCGGTAGCCGCAACAGTCCGCCCCACCGCCGAAATAAAAACGACCTACGAGATCATCGAAACTGCGGCATAGAAATGCGCCCAATTCACAATTTTCGGGGCCATGCTTTTCTGGGAAGGCATCGTGCCGGTATTTGGGTTCGTGTTAGAATCAACTACGAAATCAGCTTGCGGGTTAGTACATTTCTAATACTTTTACGATGAAAAATTTAACGATCTTGATCGCGTTGGCCATTATTTTATTTGCACAAGGGATGAGTGCGCAGGTTCCGGTGGCGACGCAGGTGGCGATACTTAAGGCGGAGGACGCGCGGGACTACAACGCGCTGAAGCCGTTAATGTTCAGCAAGAATGTTGCGGTGCAGAAGCGTGCGATTCTTGCGGCCGGACGGATCGGGAATGCAGCTGCGATCCCGGATCTTGTCGAAATTCTTGAGTCCAACCTAAAGAACGCTAGTGTTCTGCAGTTGGTCGCGTTCGCGGTAGGCGAGATCGAATCGATAGCGGGTGCCGACATAATAACCCTGATCCTGAAATCAGAGTCCGGCTTTGCAGGGCGAGATAGGACCTTGCTTGCCCGGGCCGTGGAAGCCGCGGGGAAGATCGCCGCTGCGAATCCGAATGAGGCCGTTTCGAAAGATCTGGGTCTGGATATCGTTAGAGTGATCAACGATGAACGCGAGGAACGTGCCGTTTCGCCGTCGCCCGAGGTTATCCGGGCTGGAGCCACGGCGATTCTCAGAGCCCGTCCCGAAGGCGGTGCGGAAGCGATTGCTGCATTTTTGAGTCATTCGGATAGCTCTGTGGTCGCCGATGCGCTGAACGCACTATCGCGCCTGCGTTTCAAGGGAGCGAACGAAAAGGCACGCGAGCTCGTGGCAAAAAACCGCGAACCGATTGTAAGGGCAAACGCGGCGAGACTGCTCGGGGCTGCAGAAGATGCGGCGGCGGTCGAGCTTTTGATCGAGGCAGCGACCACCGACGCCGACAGCCGCGTACGCGTTTCGGCGATACGTTCGTTGGCGGCGTTAAAAAATTTAGAAGCCATTGAGCCGCTGCTTGCCGCAAGTGGCCCGATGCTCAAACGCCTTAAGGCTAGCAAGAACGGCGCAGACAAATCTGAGCTGCTGGAGGTCGCGACGTCGCTTAGCCGATTGGCCGAAGGTCAGGATCATGCGGCGGTGATCGCGTTTCTGCAAGAACTTCGCATTGCTGACGGCTATACGTCGGGCGAAACCGAATCGGCTTTCGCACGCGTGTCATCCGACGAGTATCTGAAAAGCCCGCCGCCGAGTGCGGTGTTATACAAAGATCGGCGGGCCGCCGCGGCATATGCGCGGGGCATGCAGACGCTCGGAAGCGGGACGAAAGACCCCAAGCTTCAGGCCCGTGCGGGAATGGCTTTTACGACCTTCGTCGGCGGAATGTCGACGCTGGTCACGCGGGCGTATCAGGGCGAGATGCTGAAGGCTATGCCCGACGCAATGCAGGCCCTCGCTGCCTTGAAACCGGGCAATCTGGAAGAGCTGATGCGGTCAATGCTGACGAATGATGATGCCTTCATTCGCACGGCCGCCGCCGGGATACTCGCCGATCTGCCGGCGTCTAAAGAGAACGTCGACGCCCTGAGTAAGGCCTGGTCGAAATCCTTTATTACCGACAAGACGCACAACGATGCCGTCCTCGCCATATTGGATGCGTTGTATAAGCTTGATAAAAAGCGGGCTGGCGGCGCCCTGCTGACTTCGCTGAACTCGCGTGATTTCGTGGTGAGGAAAAAGGCGTTGGAGCTATTGGCGACCTATGACGAAAAGGAATACCCGGGCATGCCGCCGATGATCGAAGCGGCATTGGAGCAGAAGAAGGACCAGGTGTTTGCTCACCAGACGATGTTCGGAACGCGGCTCGGGCAGGTATTGAATAATGACGCCGACTATCGCCGTGCGGCGTCGCGCAAAAATGGCTCGGTCAAGGCTGTATTCACGACCCCGAAGGACAGTTTTACGATCGACCTTTTGCCGGAGGACGCGCCGCTGACGGTAGATAATTTTGTGAAGCTCGCGAACGCGAAATATTTCGACGGGTTGGAGGTGCATCGCGTCGTGCCGAACTTTGTGATGCAGGACGGCGACCCGATCGGCAACGGCAGCGGCGGGCCGGGTTGGTCGATCCGCTGTGAGGTGAACATGCTGCCCTACGGCCGCGGCGCCGTCGGCATGGCGCTCAGCGGCAAGGACACCGGCGGCTCGCAATGGTTCGTCACGCATTCGCCCCAACCGCACCTCGACGGCGGCTACACCGTCTTCGGCCAAGTGAACGAAACGGATATGAAGGTCGTAGATAATATCGTGCGGGGAGATAAGCTGATCACGGTGCGGATAGTTGGGCGGTAAAGGCAGAAACACGACCGTTAGGGAGTGTGTCCGATGCTGCCTACAGTCCGGTTACTTTTTACATATCCATGACATATTCAACGTGGGATGATGCCGAATTCCCGCTTGCTTATCTGATCACATTCCGCACCTACGGCACTTGGCTTCACGGCGATGATCGAAAGTCGGTCGATCTCCGCGGACAGAATATCTACGGGACGCCGCTAGTCGAGCCTAACCGGCAGCTATCGAAGATGATGGAAGAGAAGATGTCAGCCCGGCAGCCTTTTCTTCTGGATGGACCGCATCGAGGCTATGTAAAAGCCGCTATCGAAGAGGTTTGCGAGTTCAAGAAGTTTTCATTGAGAGCGATAAATGTGAGGACGAACCATGTGCATTCTGTCGTCTCCGCGCCGAGCAAGCCCGAACCGATCGCTACTGCCTTTAAGGCGTATGCTACGAGAAAACTCCGGGCCGTCGGGCTTGTGAATGCCGACGCAAAGGTTTGGTCGCGGGGCGAAAGCACGAGATACCTTTGGAAAGAAGAGTTTGTTAACCGGGCGCTTGAATATGTTATAAACGGACAGGGTGATGACCTGCCGGATTGGTAATTCTCGGACGGAAAGCTTTTGTACGTTGGACACACTCCCTAACGGTCGTGTTTCCGCCTCGTTGTTGACACATATTATGAAGGACGCAGAACTAGCTCGGAAAGAAGTTCAGATAGAGGAAGGGCTTGATAATCTAGCGCATTATTTGGATGGGTTGTTTCGCGTGCCGGGGACGACCTGGCGGTTCGGGCTGGATTCGCTGATCGGGTTGGTGCCGAATGTCGGTGATACGCTGACGTCGTTCGCTTCGTTCTATATCCTGCTGGCGGGTGTCAGGTACGGCGTGCCGAAGATAACGCTGCTGCGGATGGCGTTCAACATCGCGGTGGATTACGTCGTCGGATCGATCCCGTTCGTGGGCGACGCATTCGATTTCTTTTGGAAGTCGAACAAGAAGAACATGGACCTGATCCGCGAACGCGCGACCGGCAATGATCAGGGAACTAAGGCCGATTACCTATTCGTTTTCATCATCATCGGCCTGCTCATACTGCTCCTGCTCGGCTCCATCTTCGTCAGCGTATACATCATCTACGCGATACTCTGGGAGCTGTTTACCGGGAATATTTAGCGAGCTTGCCGCAGACAAAGCGGATGCACACAGACGGCCAAGCTCTGTGACCTATCTGTGTGCATCTGTGTTTATCGGTGGTAAATGTTTTAGGCAGTCGCCGCTTCTGTCTGAGACGGGAACATTTTGTCCAAGGCAGTTTGCAGGACGCTGACGCCGAATTCGCCGGCGGCGCGTGTTTTCAGTTTGCCCTCTGCGTCGAAAAGGTAATAAACGGGAACCCACCCTTGCTCGTTCTGAAAAGCGTCTTTGACCTTATGCAGGCTGTCGACGGCGCAGGCTTCGGTGATGTTGTTGTCGCCGATCGCCTGATTGACGGTGTCGAGGTCGGTGTCGGCCTCATATCGCGGCATGTGGACGGCGATGGTCTGCAGGCCGAGCTCGCCGTATTTCTTTTTCATCTCGTTCAGCTGCGGCATCTTGTCCTTGCAGATCCCGCACGAGACAGCCCAAAAGTGTACAAGCGTCGGCTTGCCCTTCGTGGCTTCGAGTATGTTTTCCAGCGAGCCGTTGAACCAGGTGGTCGCGCCATCCAGCGCAGGCATCGCATCTCCAATTCGCATTGGCATAATTTAACTCCGTAAAATGTTTGTCGAGCTTGGGAGTTTGTAGGGTTGTAGAGTTAAAGAACTCTAAGAACCCTACAAACTCCATGAACTCAACGAACTACACTTTCAGGTTCTCTTGTCCCGGGGTCCAGTCTGCGGCACATAGTCCGCCGGTCTGCAGGCCCTGCAGAACGCGAAGCGTTTCATCGACCGAGCGTCCGATATTCAGATCGTGAACGACCGAATACTGCAGAACGCCGTCCGGATTGATGATGAACAGACCGCGAAGAGCGATGTTCGCCTCATCGACCAGAATGTTGTACGCCTTGGCGAGCTTGCCGCCTACGTCCGAAGCGATCGGGTACTTCACGCCCTCGATGCCGTTCTTATCCTGCGGGGTCTTGAGCCACGCACGATGCGAGTGGACAGAGTCGGTCGATACGCCGACGACCTCGGCTCCGACGCCCTGGAAATCTTCCAGACGATCCGAAAAATGGATCAGCTCGGTGGGGCAGACGAACGTAAAGTCGAGCGGATAAAACAAAAGAATGAGCCATTTGCCCTTGTAATCAGAAAGCTTGACGTTTTCGCCGAGCGTTTCCAGATTCTTGGTCGAAGGCATGTTAAAGTCCGGTGCCGGCTGGCCTACTTTGGCAAGGGTCACGGTGTTTTCGGTAGCTGTTGCTGTTCCTGTTGACATGATTATTTATATCTCCTACTTAGTATTTATTGCTGCATAGCACAGAAAGGTACCTGAGAAATCCATTGCGAACGATCGATCTCTCTGGCAAATTCTCTGACCTATGCGGTTATGTTTTGACGCAGTCGGGACACAGCCCGCGTAGCGTGAATTCGAGTGATTGTGGTTTGAACTTCGATTTTCGAGCAGCCTGTTTTACAAGCTCGGCCGGATGCTCCATCTCGATGTCAGCTAGCTTTCCGCACTCGGTGCAGATCGCGTGGTCGTGGCGAGCGGTCATTCGGTCAAAACGGCTGGCACCATTGCCGAACTGTATCTCGGCGATGTGGCCCGCGTCCTTCAAAAATCGCAGCGAATTATAGACCGTCGCGAAACTGATCGTCGGGAGCAGTTCCTTCGCGGTCGAAAAGACCTCATTCGCAGTCAGATGATCGTGGGCATCGCGGATCACCCGCAAGACCACCTCACGCTGCCGCGTTAAACCTAATTCTTCTATTGCTTTTACTTCCATTAAACTTCCGCCCGGCATAATAAAACAAACCGCCGAGCCATGATTAGAATAATTCTAATTCTAACAAAAGTCAAGCCGCGCGACCCGCACGAAGATGGGTTCGTTGTCGGAAGAGTTTGGCTTGTGATATTCTTCTCGCCAAGCCGCAAGTGGCGATCAGGCAGTACCCATCTTCGTAATTCAAACCAATTCATAAGGAGCATATCGAATGCCGGGAAAATTTGAGATCAAGACAGGTAAAAACGGAAAATTTCACTTTAATCTGAAGGCTGCAAACAGCCAGGTCATCTTAACTAGCGAAAAGTACGAAACGCGAAAAGCCTGTGAGGGCGGCATCGCCTCGGTCCGCAAGAATTCGGCCAACGTCGGCCGCTTCGAACGCAAGACCGCCAAGGACGGCTCGTCATATTTTTTACTGAAAGCCGCTAATGGTGAACCGGTCGGCAAAAGCGAGATGTATAAGACCTTACGCGGAATGGTAAACGGCATCGCCTCAGTAATGAAAAATGCCCCCGACGCAATTGTCGCCGACGCAGAATGAAGGCAGAAACACGACCGTTAGGAAGTGTGTCGCTCGTTCGGTTTCGGCATCGTTACAGCCACAACGCCTCGCCTCGCGGGGCTTTTTCATTTCGCTTCTATAATGGATAGGTTATGAATGCCGTCGAAGATATCTTCTCTACATTCGATCTGAACGAGGCTAGCATCGCTCGACTCAGCCGCGAAGCCAAGGAGCATGCGGTCGGTTATGGCAAAAAGAACAGTCCAAATCAATTATCGCAGGAAACGTGGGATCTGTTTTATGACATGTCGGAAAAAGTTTGGGACTCTTCTTTACCCACCAGCCAAAAGATCGACCTCGGGTTCCGGCTGTTTGAACTCTTTCCCGATTACCATCATTTTCTCGTCCCCTTTTATAGCTTGATCCGAAATAATGAAGCGGTCGATGAGAGTGAGAAGCAGATAATTTGGAAGAGGTTCATGGAGTATCTTGTAGCAGAAGATCATTATGCCGATACCGTCGGATATGTTTTATGGGTCGAATTCTTTGAAGATGCGGAAACGGTAAATGAGACGTGGAAAGGGCTGATGAGCAACGTAACGACCCGTAACAGTATATTGAGATTGCTGGACCACGCCGGGCCGGTTCCGCATGAATTAAAGGAACCTGTTTATAAAGATCTTCTGGCTGACTCGGACAACCACGAAGCCATTTTCAATAGTATTTGGTACAGTGCTTTTGACGTATATGGGCAGGTCGACAAAGAGAAGGCGTTGGACCTATTATCACAACTAAATTTCGACCTCGAAACATTTGAGTACAAGCAGTTGATGCTGAAATTGAAGTAGAATTAAAGCGGATCGTTCAGTAAATAAATCATGAGCAAGAGAGTAAAAATTGGCATTGAGCGGCTGCTTGATGAAGAGATAGGTTTGATGGCGGGTCAGCGGATAGCTCTGGTGTGTAATCAGGCGACGGTTTTGCCGGACCTGCGGCATGCGGCTGATGTTTTTTATGAGCATCCGGCGATCAACCTGACGACGCTTTTTGGGCCGCAGCACGGCATTCGCGGCGATGTGCAATACAACATGATCGAGACGCCGCACATGCCCGACGCACGGACCGGCATCATGGTCTATTCGCTTTACAGCGAAACGCGCGAACCGACCGAGGCTATGCTGGCCGATGTGGATACGATCGTCGTCGATCTGCAGGACGTCGGCTGCCGCATCTATACGTTTGTCTACACGATGGCGAACTGCATGCGTGCGGCGAAAAAGTTTGGCAAGCGCGTGATCGTTTGCGACCGGCCGAACCCGATAAACGGCAACGACATTGACGGCAACGTTACCGAAGACGCGTTCACTTCGTTCGTCGGGCAGTACGCATTGCCGACGCGACACGGCATGACGATCGGCGAACTGGCGATGATGTTCAATGACCATTTCGGCATCGGCTGTGAGCTGGAGGTCGTCAAAATGGAAGGCTGGCGGCGCGAGATGTGGGGCGACGAGACCGGCCTGCCGTGGGTGCTGCCATCGCCGAATATTCCGGACGTCGATACCTGCGTCGTCTTTCCGGCGACCGTGCACCTCGAGGGCACCGAGCATTCCGAGGGCCGCGGAACAACGCTGCCGTTCTTTCTAAACGGCGCCCCGTTTATTGACGCCTACGCGTGGGCCGCCGAGCTTCGCAAATTTCACCTGCCGGGCGTCGCCTTTCGTGAGGCGTATTTTCAGCCGACCTTCTGCGAGTTTGCGGGACAGACCTGCGGCGGCGTGCAGCTTCACATCACCGACCGCTCCGCGATAAAGCCCGTGATCACCGGCATCGCCATGGTCAAAACCGTCTACGACATGTACCCCGACCACTTCCAGTGGCGCCAAAACGCCTACGAATACGAGTTCGACAAAAACCCCTTCGACGTAGTCTCCGGCACCGACAAGATCCGAAAAGCGATCGAAGCTGGCACGCAACTCAATGAGATCGAGGATTCTTGGTCCGATGGCCTGAGGGCTTTCGCCCAAACCCGAAAACCATTTCTTTTGTATTGAGGAATTCATTTCGCCTGGTAAGCAACTATATTTTCAGCCATTCGGCGAAAGACGAAGTAGTGAAACGGAAGGACCGAGTACCAATAGAGCCGCCCGAGCAGGCCTTTTGGACGAAATGTTGCGGTCTGTTTCAAATAGTCACGACCGTCTTTTCGTACGACCATAAATTCCAGCCAGGCTTCGCCGGGCAGCTTCATTTCGGCGTAAAGCAGCAAGCGTTTGTTGGGCCGATCAGCCAGCAAGACCCGCCAGAAATCAAGCGTGTCGCCGCTATTGATGATCGTGGCATTTGTTCGCCCGCGTCGAAGCCCAACGCCGCCTACCATTTTGTCCATCAGTCCTCTCGTCCCCCAAAGCCAATTCGCGTAATACCATCCCCGACCGCCGCCTATCGCCCAGATATTATCAACCACGCGGTCGACATCTGATGTGATCGGCACCAAACGCTCGTCCAATAGGCACCCATTTACCGGCACCTCCAAATGCTCGCGCAACGAACTATTGCGGAAACTCGAAACGAGCGAGTCTTTCCAGCTTGAAGCGACGCTGTTTTGCTCGATCTTCTGAAACGCCATCCTCACCGCTTCTTTGTAGGTCAAAAGATGAATGCCGAGTTTTTCAGCGAGGTCGTTGGGCTCCGCAATGACTTCCACCTTCATGCTGTTAACCAAATTCACCGCAAGCCGATACGACGTGCTCGTTACGAAATAAAGCCAATAAGACGAAAGTTTCGGCGTCATCACGGGCACGGTAAAGATGTAACGCTTGAGGGAGCGGACTTCCGCATACTCCAGGATCATTTCCTTGTAGGACATAACGATCGGTCCCCCGATATCGTAAGACGCATCGAATGTATCTTCGCGGAGTAACACCCCTGTCAGATAATCGAGCACGTTGCGGATAGCTATCGGCTGTGTCTGAGTGTTTAGCCATCTCGGAGCTATCATTATCGGAAGTTTTTCTACCAGGTCGCGGATTATCTCGAATGATGAACTGCCCGAGCCAACAATAATTCCGGCTTTTAAGGTTGTGACCGGAATATCACTGGTTCGGAGCACTTCATCGACCCTTTTTCTCGACGCCAGATGGGACGAGAGTGTTTCGTCGTTCGTGATTCCCCCAAGGTAGATGATCTGTTTTGCAGAGGTATGGCTTAATATCTCGACAAAATTCAAGGCGGCAGTATTCTCCAGCTTCTCAAAACTGGAAGAGTTGTCGTCGCTCATCGAATGGATAAGGTAGTAAGCCGCATCAATATCCTTCAGTTCCGGCTGTGCGGAAGCGTCTTCCAGAAAGTCGATCTCGACCACAGTCACTTTCGGATCGGCATAGAAGCCGTCTCGTGGAAACCGACTCTTATCGCGAACCGCGCAAACGACCTCAAAACCCCGTTCGATCAAATGAGGCAGAAGCCGCTTGCCGATATAGCCATTCGCGCCAGTCAGTAGAACTTTCATTGTCTTTAGTTTACTACTCGTCTGGTTCAAGAGGGCGTTCTCGGGTCATAAAAACGTGTGTCCATGAGGTGAAACGTGTTCGGCGAGGTAATGCGGGATTGAACGCATCATGGACGGTTCGGAGGTCAACGGGTTTTCCGCAGCTCAGCAAGTACCTTTTCTCCGCGTGGCGAGAGCCGATATCCGGGGCGGAGGGATTCGGTTAGGCCGAGGGCTTTTAGTTTGCGGACCCAGGGTTTGAAGGTTGGGATGGTGAGGCCGATCTGTTCGGCGAGGATGGCGGCGTGGGTGTTGGGTTGGTCGTGGATCATTTGCAGATAGGCTTGCGTCCACGGGCCGCGTTTGCTTCCGGCGTCTAGTTTTTGGAGCTTTGCGATGATGTCGTTGAGTTCGGCTTTTGAAAGATCGGCGTCGGCCCGCAGAGCCTTTCGCGGATCTTCGCCGACCCAGTGAACGCTGATCCGATAAATATCCGTGTCGTCGCTCGCCGGCGGCATCGAATCGATTAGTTCACTTCGCGAGTCGAATCCCGCAGCTTTGGCGTCAGCCGTCGAGATCTTGCTTTCCTTCACTACATCGACTGCATCGATGCCAAGCACGCCACGCTGCGTCATCTGCGTCCCGCCCGCCTTCACGCCAACTTTCTTCCACCGGCGAAATATAAGCGAGATCTCACCGGCCTTAACGCGTTCCAAAATTGCGCTTTTGATCAGCATAAGGCGAAATTAGAACCTTGCTGTTCGACAGCTATCAATCCTTTGCGTTCTTTGCGCCTTTGCGCCTTTGCGCCTTTGCGTGAGGAGGATTTCCACGCCAAGCCGCTAAGACGCAAACCGGCCGCGAAGCAAAAAAGCGATCATTAGAACCAGCTCGTCTTCTTTTTCTTAGCCGTTGACCCGCCGAATATTCCGCCGAGGATGCCGCGGACGATCGTGTTGCCGATCTGTCGGCCGATAGAACTGCTTGCGGAGCGGGCGGCGCTTTTCGCGATCGATTCGACCAGCGTGTCGGGCGCGCGGGCAGCGGCTTTCTCAGCTTTTGCCAGTTTCTCGGCTTCTTTTTGAGCGTCGAGCTGGGCTTTCGCTTCGGCCTCGGCGGCCATCTTTTCATCGGCGCGTTTGGAGAGCATTTCAAACGCCGATTCGCGATCAATGGCGGTGTCATAGATGCCCGCGACTATCGAAGTGTCAACAAGCTGCTTACGTTGCTCGGGCGTGATCGGGCCGATCTGGCTGGCGGGCGGCACGACAAACGCGCGGTCGACCATCGTCGGCACGCCTTTTTCGTCGAGCGTCGAGATCAACACCTCGCCGACACCGAGCTCCGAAATTGTCTTGACCGTGTCGACCTCGGGATTTTCCCGAAAGCTCTTCGCCGCGACCTTCACGGCCTCCTGCTCCTTCGGCGTGTATGCGCGAAGCGCGTGCTGAACGCGGTTGCCAAGCTGCGCGAGCACCTTGTCCGGAATGTCCGCCGGGCTCTGCGTCACGAAATAAACACCGACGCCTTTCGACCGGATCAGCCGCACGACCTGTTCGATCTTTTCGACCAGAGCTTTCGGGGCGTCGCTGAAGAGCAAATGAGCTTCGTCAAAAAAGAATACGAGCTTCGGTTTATCCAGGTCGCCTGCCTCGGGCAGCATCTCAAAAAGTTCTGACAGCAGCCACAGCAGAAAAGTTGAATAGAGCTTCGGCGAATTTATCAGCTCATCTGCGGCGAGGATGTTGATCACGCCTTTGCCGCCGAGCGTCTGCATAAAATCCTCAAGCCGAACGGCCGGTTCGCCAAAGAATTCATGCCCGCCTTGCTGCTCCAGCTGCAGCAGCCCGCGTTGGATCGCACCGACCGAAGCCTTCGAAACGTTGCCGTATTTTGTCGTAAAATCGCTGGCGTTTTCGGCAACGTACATCAGCATCTGCTGCAGATCTTTCAGGTCAAGCAGCATCATGCCGCCTTCGTCGGCGATCTTGAACGCCAGCGTCAGCACGCCTTCCTGCGTATCGTTGAGTTGCAAGATACGCGAGATCAGCAGCGGGCCCATCTCCGAAACGGTCGCCCTCAGCGGGTGGCCTTCCTTACCAAATACGTCCCAAAACGTGACCGGGCTGCCCTCAAACTTCGTGTCCGCGAGCCCGAGCATTTCAAGTCGCTCAATGATCTTCGGGTGATTTCCGCCGACCTGGCTGATGCCGCTCAGGTCGCCCTTGATATCGGATACAAACACCGGAACGCCGCGTTGGCTGAAGCCTTCGGCAAGCTTCTGCAGCGTCACGGTCTTACCCGTTCCGGTCGCACCGGTGATGACACCGTGGCGGTTCGCCATCTCCATCAAAAGGTGAAATTCAGTGTCGTCACGCTTTGCGATGAGTATTGGTTCTGACATATGTAGCGAGTATAAGAGAGGAGCGTTTAAAAGTGAAAAGGTTTAAAAGTTAAGATCCTTGAAGTTGAAACAAGAACATCACCGCCTTAACATTTCACTTTTTCTCCTTTTCACTTTTTCACCGCGCCGCTCTCGTATTTCCAATTCTTCCCTTTGCCTTCGCTGATCCATTCGATGGCGGTGGCGGTGCGCTTTTCGCGGGTAGCTTCGGTCTTGGCTTCGTTGATCCAGACAATGTAGTCCTTGCGTTTTCCGGGCGGAAACTTCTCAAAGTTGTCGGCGGCTTTCTTGTTTTTTTTCAGCACATCCGCGAGCAGTTCGGGAACGGGAAGTTCAGCTTTCTTTTCCGCTGCCGATTTCTTAGGAACCTTGATGCCTTTTTCGTTTAGCTCCATCGCCTGATGGATAAGCTCGATGATCACCTTGTCCTTCGGCAGATCCTTGAGCGAAGTGATCTTGCCAAAGCTGCTCATCGCGTTCTGCTCCGTATCCATCGCCGGATGATCCATCAACTGCTGCTTCCAGAACCCGAACGCACAGTGCTGCTTGAAAGCCGCCATATTCGCAAGCGGCCCTTTGAAATCAAAGTGCGGCATACTCCACTTCATCGTCTCCTCAACGTCCGGACAAGCCTTATGCACAAGCTTGCGGATATGCGTCAAAATCGGCTGCGCAAACTCCGCCGACTTCTCAATATAAGCATCCATTCGCGGATCGGTCTTCGGCATCTCTCGCAACCTCCTCTCGGGCAAACGTAAAAATAGCTACTGGATTATATACGATTAGGTTTCTCCATGTCAGCATTCTTTCGCGGCTCGGCCGCTCGATGTGCGGAAAAGTTATGCTTTTCCGTAATCTACTTGAGAAGACTGCGGCTACGCCGCTCTTACTTCTTCTTCTTCTTCCTCGGGCCGCGGGTTACTGTTACGGTTTCGTTGAGTTTGAGGTACATGCGGCTGACGGCGTCTACTGACGGGTCGAGGAATCTTAGGGTGCCGTTGATCTTGATGCCGAAGTGTTTGCAGAAGGGGTTGGCGTATATGAGGCGCGCGGAGTGGCCTGCGTCCTTTAATAGAAATGCGGCATTTCCGGTGACGGCCTGGGTCGGTTCGAGGATGATCATGTCCTTCGGGCGGTTGTAATAAAGATAGACCGCCATCGGCCGGCCCATCATCTTGTGCGCCTTTTGGTTGAGAAAGATCGCGCCTCCGGATTTGATCGTCACGTGAACCCGCTCAGTATAAGGCACCGTCGGCCCGCCCAAAAACTTCTCACACTGCCTATCCAGAATATTCATAAACGCAACCCCCAGACGATGGCTTCGCCTGTGTGTCTCATTTCTGACACACTGTGCCGTCCATATCAAGAGTAGGCTGAGCTAGGAAGCTGACTGCGTCGTCGCGCCATAGGCTCCTGAGACAGATTGATTGTCGACATTCTCATGTCACCATAGGTGACAAACATTAAAGCCTAGGGTGAAACGAGCTCGGCGAGTGTAACCCTAGGTAAGATTTCAACCAACATCGCGTCCCTGAAGGGGACGAACGATCCGCCGATGCGTTGCTCCCCTTCAGGGAGCGAAATGCTGCCGGACTTATCCTAGGGTTCCGTTCGTTATACTCACTGCACCCTAGGCTTCATTGTCTGTCGCCGTTGGCGACTAAAACCTTGTAATGTCGCGCGGAATCTTCTTAAAAATGATCCCGTATTTCTGTAACTGCTTCTTCGTCAACAAACAAATGTCAGCATACAAGACCATCGATCTGCTTTTTAACCGGGAGCACTTTTGTTGCTTTTGAGTTGCGTTGGTGGCGTTTGGTGCCCTGGGTTCGTTTGCGGGAAGTGCCCGTTGCTGGCAAATAACTGGGGCCTTTTTTCTGGTATCAGAACGCGGGGCTGGTTATCAAACGTAGGGCTGACGCGAAACAGGCGGGGCTAATGCACAACAAATGCACTTTTTCAGCCTCGTGTTGTGGTTATCAGAACATGTCGGTCGCGCGGGCCGTCGAATTCGCAGAGGTAGATCCCTTGCCAGCGGCCGAGCAGGAGCTTGCCGGCTTCGAAGGGAACGGTGACACTCGAGCCGACGAGCGAGGATTTGATGTGGGCGTCGGAGTTGTGCTCGTAATGCTTGAAATTCGGTTCGTATTGCGGGATCAGGCGTTGCAGAAAGCCGAGCATGTCACTCTTTACATCGGGGTCCGCATTTTCGTTTATCGTCAGGCCGCAGGTTGTGTGTTGAGTAAATAAAACGACGACGCCGTCAGTGGCCTGGTCGGCGGCGAGCCGGCGTTCGACCTCGCGGGTGATGTCGATCATTTCTTCGCGTTGCGATGAGCTGACAGAAATGCGGTGCATATAATAATGATACAGCAGCTTGCAGGCGGCTTGCCAGATCTGTCATTTTTTGCACTGCCGAATTTGTTAAATGGCCGCAAGTAATTGATAATTATTAGTTTTGAAACTCAAAGGGCCATGCATATGGCCGCTTCCCATTTTTAAGGAAAATTTTATTTTAAATGTGTGTTGCCGGTAACGATCGGCGACTTTGATAACAACACTATGAACGAATACGTAATTTATTTGGTCCCGGCTCTGGGAATCATAGGCCTGCTCGTGATGGCGTTTCAGTCAGCGTGGGTCAGCAAGCAGGACGCGGGTGACCCGAATATGCAGGAGCTGGCCGGCTATATCGCCGACGGCGCCATGGCTTTTCTGAAAGCAGAATGGAAGGTGCTGAGCATCTTTGTTT
>JBBQTV010000061.1:0-17963 GCA_038212935.1 Pyrinomonadales bacterium
GCGTGGCACTCGGCGGGAACATACCGAATCGGTGACGGACGCGGCGGCGGCGGACGCGGACAGCAGCGTTTTGCTCCGCTAAATAGCTGGCCCGACAACGTCAGTCTCGATAAGGCACGCCGCCTGCTTTGGCCGATCAAACAAAAATACGGCAGCAAGATCTCGTGGGCTGATCTTTATATATTGGTCGGCAATGTCGCTCTCGAATCGATGGGTTTCAAGACGTTCGGTTTCGGCGGCGGACGAGCAGACACGTGGGAAGCCGATCAGGACGTTTATTGGGGTGCCGAGGATAAATGGCTCGGTGGCGACATTCGCTACAAGCACGGTTCGGAAGGAGCCGATCGACAGGACGGCACGCTCGTCTCGGATGACGATGCGACCGGCGACGTTCATAGCCGTCGGCTGGAAGACCCGCTTGGTGCCGTGCAGATGGGTCTGATCTATGTCAATCCCGAAGGCCCGGACGGAAATCCTGATCCCGTTCTGGCGGCGCATGACATTCGCGACACGTTCGGGCGGATGGCAATGAACGACGAAGAAACCGTCGCATTGATCGCCGGCGGACACACCTTCGGTAAAACGCACGGAGCTGGCCCGGCAGATAACGTCGGTACCGAACCGGAAGGCGCAAGCCTTGCCGCACAAGGTTTCGGGTGGCACAGCACTTACGGCACAGGCAAAGGGCCGGATACGATCACCAGCGGGCTTGAGGTCACATGGACGACGTCGCCCACCAAGTGGAGCAACAACTTTTTTGAGAATCTTTTTGGTTTCGAATGGGAATTGACGAAGAGCCCGGCGGGTGCGCAGCAGTGGGTCGCCAAAGACGCGCCGGAGATCATTCCGGACGCATACGATCCGAACAAAAAGCATAAGCCGACGATGTTGACGACCGATCTTTCGCTCCGGTTCGATCCGGAATACGAAAAGATCTCGCGGCATTTCCTTGAGAATCCGGATGCGTTTGCTGACGCTTTTGCTCGTGCGTGGTACAAGCTAACGCACCGCGATATGGGGCCCATCGTCCGATATCTGGGACCGGAAGTTCCGAGCGAAGAGTTGATCTGGCAAGATCCGGTTCCGGCCGGCAACGCTTCGCTCAGCGACGCTGATGTTGCAGAACTGAAAGCATTGATACTGGATTCAGGCCTGACGGTTTCGCAGCTCGTGGGTGCCGCGTGGGCTTCGGCGGCGACGTTCCGCAGCGGCGACAAACGCGGCGGAGCGAACGGTGCTCGCGTGCGACTCGAACCGCAGAACACGTGGGAAGTGAATAATCCGGCAGATCTGGCGCAGGTCGTTGGCAAACTGCAGGCGATTCAGAACGCGTCGGGCAAGGACGTTTCGATCGCTGACCTTATCGTGTTGGGCGGTTGTGCGGCTGTCGAAAAAGCCGCGAAAGACGGCGGTGTCAATGTCACCGTTCCGTTCAGACCCGGCCGCGGCGACGCTTCGCAAGAGCAGACCGATGTCGACTCGTTCCATTATATGGAGCCTTTTGCGGACGGTTTCCGCAACTATAAAAAGAGCAAGTACAACGTTTCGCCCGAGGAAATGCTGGTCGATAAAGCTCAACAGTTGACTCTGACTGTGCCGGAGATGACCGCGTTAGTTGGCGGCATGCGTACACTGAACGCAAATGCCGGCGGTTCGCAGCACGGTGTTTTCACCAAGCGGCCGGGCACGCTGTCGAACGACTTTTTCCTCAATCTGCTCGACATCGGCACCGAATGGAAAGCCGCTGACGAAGGCGAGACCGCTTTCGAAGGCCGCGATCGCGCGACGGGCGACCTGAAATGGATCGGCTCCCGCGTCGACCTTATCTTTGGTTCCAATTCGGAACTGCGTGCAGTCGCTGAGGTGTATGCCCAGTCGGATTCAAACGAGAAATTCGTTCACGATTTCGTCGCCGCATGGGACAAGGTGATGAACCTTGACCGCTTTGACGTCGCTTGATCGCAAGCATTAGATGAAAAAAGGTGGCTCCGAAAATGGGAGCCACCTTTTCGATTTTGCAGCCGTTTACTGCCTGAGCGGCAGTTCGAACATTTTTCGCCGTCGATGCTGAGCCACTCGTCAATCGCATCCATGCAACAGCGAGCTCATTGGCATCATTCAGGGACAAAAAACGACAATGTGTGCTGTGTAACAGACCGATCTTAGTAGATATATTCTAATACTTTTGATCCTTTTCTTATTCTTATTGACGATGCAGCTTCCTTCAACGCCCGCAGGAACCATCCAGGGAACCGTAAAGAAAGAGAAAAACAATGGTTTGGTTCTGTGCCCATTGGAGTTTTGATCCGTCTGATGAAACCGCACATTGGGCACTTGTTTGATTATGATAATAGCGATCTCAAGATTCAGGGTTGCGAATGGAATGGAGGGAGAGGTAAAACAAGCCTTTTTCGACCGTCCGCGCCTTGTCGATTCTGTTCCCGCATTTCTTGGGATGGAAACCTTTACGGATGAGAGCGACCCGACAATCTTTTATCTGGTTACGCGTTGGACGGATATTGAATCGTTTCGTAAATGGCATGGAAGTGCCGAACATCGACTCTCGCATAAATTTATCCCGAAAGGCCTAAAACTAGACCCGCAGTATACTAAGGTGACAATACTTGATCGCCTTGCCGAACCGGACAGAGTACCGGAGTTTGAGGAAGTGGTGGCCGATTCGTTGCTGGGAATAGCTAAGTATCTCAACGGGGCAAGCAACGTGCATTTTATAGCCTTAACTCCTACTGGGAAGATTATCTCTTGCAACAAGGTCTTAGCCGATCATTTACAGAGGACAATGGCGGAATTGATCGGTCTCAACATATGCGAGTTTTTGACCGATGAAAGCTCCGTTTTTCTGAACGGGAAAGTAAAAATACCGGAAGAACAAGAGAGCCTGCTGATGAACTTTGTGGATGCCAGTGCTCATCCCTTTACGCTGGAATGCAGCCTTGAGGTTCGCCCTGACGGATTTGTAATTCTAGGAGCTCCGCCGGTCGAGATGGAACAAGCCCTGCAGGCTGAGTTGATAGGGCTAAACAATGAGTTTAGTGTGCTTAAGAGAGAGGATGAGCGGCAGAGTAAGGCCCTCAAGAAAGCCCACGAGGAGTTGGAGAAAGCTCACGAAGACCTGCGCGAGTCGCACTGGCATCTAAAGAAGATCCAGGAAGTTTTGCCGATTTGCTCGGTGTGTCACAAAGTCAAAACGGGTGACGGTCAATGGGATAGTTTAAAGAAATACCTAGATGAAAATTCGAACTTTCTATCTCACGGCTATTGTGACGAATGTTCCGCTGACGCAGACGCCGAGGTCGAGGAATTTAAGCGAAAACGATCTGCAATGGGGCTGGGCAAATGAACAAGACGGAATCCGTTGATCTTCAGCGACGCATTTCTATCGCCCGCAGTATCAGCCAAGCAAAGCACCAGGTTGCGGAGTCAGTCACCGATGACTTTTTTCGCCGTCATCCAGATTGGGTGGAGCGGTATGGAGATGAGGGACGGATCCGCGGAATAGAAGACGCCAAGTATCATATCGACTTTCTATCGAGCGCCATCGAAAGCGGCTCCACTGCGCCGTTCGAAGATTATGCAAGATGGTCTTCGCGGATGCTTGCGTCGCGAGGTATCGCCCCTGAATTCGTCGCAGAAAATTTCCTCCAAATTGGCGAAAGCCTCAACCGCATTCTCTCTGATGATTCGGCTGAAATGGTCTCTCATTTCATCGATGCGGGACGTCACGCTTGTATAGAAGAAAAAGCGGATAAGGAAGAAGCTGGCAGCGGCGAGTTGGCCCAGACTCAACGGCTCTTTCTGGAATCTATCCTGAAAGGACGTCGGCAGGCAGCTGTAAATATTGCACTTGAAACCCTAAAACGCGGCTACGGGATCATTGACGTTTACACCGACGTTCTACAGGAATCGCAGTATCAGTTGGGCAGACTTTGGGAAGCAAACAAAATATCTGTGGCGGAAGAGCATATGGCAACGGCGATTACGCAGTTCGTGATGGCCCAGATCTATCCGTTGATCGAGCCGGCGGTAAAGGTTCGCGGAAGAATGGTTCTTACGGGTGTGGAAGGCGAGATGCACCAGATCGGGGCGAACATGGTCGCCGATGTTCTGGAAGTGAAGGGTTGGGACGTCCGATTTCTCGGCACAAATATGCCGCACCAAGGCATCGTAAAGGCTGTCGAAGAGCACCGGGCAGATGTAGTGGGTATCTCCGCGACCATGCTTTTTAATCTCCCAAAAGTGATCCAGATCATCGAGCAGCTTCGGGCGAAATTCGGAGCTGATCTGAAGATAATCGTCGGCGGATCCAGCTTTCGGCAAGTGCCGGAAATGTACTCTGAGATCGGAGCAGATGGATTTGCCGCCGACCTGAAAACTACCGTTGCTTTTCTTGATACCTTTTTCCCGGCTGGATAATCTGTTCGCCGTTGAGTTTTTCTATACGCGAAGCACGCCGCGGAAGCCTCTTGCGCCGTAGTACGATTCGGCTCCGTTGTGGTAGACGAAGGTGTGGCCGTAGCGCCAATCGCCGAAGATTGCGCCGCCACGTTCGCGGATGTCGGCCGGCGTTTCGATCCAGCTGGACGTTTTCTGGTCGACCGGCCCGAGGCTCTGCAGATGCCGATACTCTTCTTCCGTCAGGATGCTGATGCCCATCTCGTCGGCCATGCCGATCGCACTGTGCTTCGGTTTGTGTTCCTTTCGCGAATCGAGCGCTGCCTTGTCATAACAGACGCTCCGCCGCCCCTTCGGGCTCTCCGCCGAGCAGTCATAAAATACATACTCGCCCGTCTTCTTATCAAACCCAACAACATCCGGTTCCCCGCCCGTACGCTCCATCTCACCGAGTGACCAAACCTTCCCCGCATCACCCTCAAGACGCGTCTCGACATCGCTCCACTTAATACCCTTGTGGCGATTCATGTTCTCCTCGAACCGCTTTTTGAGTTCGGTGAGCAAATCTTGGCGGTCGGCGGTGGATATTTTGTTTGACGCCATAAGTTTTTTTTCTTCTCGACATGTCAGAACCCGGAGCGATAGCAACTGGGCTCCTTGGACGTTCAAATCAATCGGCCTGATTATTCTCGACCTTCTCGCTATCTTTTAACATGTATGCCGAGGAACACTCAAGAACCCAGTCGCTATCGCTCTTGGTTCTGACATGGCTAACCTTGATCGTTCTGTTCTATCTGAGGTGCGCCGGTTTTTACGGCGCCGTTGCGTTCGTAGTTTACAACAATAATGCCGTTTGGGCTGACCTGGCTTTTGGTTACCTTGAAGGCGGCGGGGATGGTGCCATTTTGGAATAGGCGTTTTCCGGCGCCGAGTGTGATCGGGAATATCATGAGGTGTAGCTCATCGACGAGGTCATTTTTGAAGAGCGTCTGAAGCATATCGGCGCTTCCGAAGACGTGCAGGTCCGGGCCGTCTGAATGTTTCAGCTGCCTGACTTTTTCCGCAAAGTCTCCGCCTAAAAAGACAGTGGGCTGCCAATAGCTGGAGTCTCGCGTGTTCGAGGCGACGTACTTCGTTGCGGTCATCACGTTTGGCCACAAGTCCGAATGCGTCGGCCAGTACGGCTCCCATATGTCAAAGGTCTTGCGTCCCAACAGCAAATCGACCTGCTTGCCCAGCCGCTCTTGTATCACCGCCCCCGATTCGTCGTCCGCGTAGCCGAAAAACCACCCGCCATACTCAAACCCGTCACCGTCATTCTCTTCGTTCTGTATGACACCATCGATCGTCATGAATTCACATGCAATTATTTTTCTCATGCTTCTTAATTCCCGGATCGCGTAGCGATCAATTGATTTTAGCCGCTACGCGGCACTGATCGAACTTTGCCACTGCATACCTAGGGTTTCGCTCGCAAAACCTCGCTACACCCTAGGCTATTATCTGGGTCGCCTTCAGCGACCGAATCGCAAACCCTCAAACTGCGGGAGTCTGAACATTCATCACTGCCAGCACCTCGTCGAGTTGCTTGTAGCTCATCTCCATGCCGTCGGTCATGCCTGTTGAGACCGCCGCATCGCGATCCGACTTCGATGCGAACTTGATCGATGTCGCCACGTTCGTGATACCGTCCGTCTCATCGAACCTGACCGTGATGATAGAAGGGCCATCTCCCATCGACCCGCCCATAGTCCCCGGGTCGTAGAGTTGCGTATGCACGATCCTTGAATGCAACGCGACCTCCAGCATTTCGCCCGTAAAGCCGAACTCGACGCCGTTTGCGTCATCACGCCAACGCCAGCGATACTCGCCGCCAACATTCGTGGTCATTTCGCACACCGGCATCGACCATCCGGGCATGGCCGTTAGCCAGCGACGCATCAACTCGGGTTCCGTATACGCATTCCACACCAGACTGACGGGGGCATCAAAGCTCCGCTTAATCAATACCTCTTCATCTGACGGTGTGCTCACTTCAGCAGGTTTCATTTCTTTCGCTCCTTTTTCTCTTTTTGTTTTAGTTCGGCAAGTAACGCGTCGAGTTGCTCGTACCGCGTTTCCCAGATCTTCCTGTATCGCTCCAGCCATTTGTCGATCTCCTTCATTTTCTCGATCTCAAGCGAATAGACGATCTCGCGCCCATACTGTTCCTGGCTTACGAGTTCGCATTCGGTAAGTATCTTCAAATGTTTCGATACCGCCTGCCGCGACGTATCAAAATGCTCGGCTAGCGCGTTCGGTGTCATCGCCTGAATGGCCAGCAGAGCGATGATCCCCCTTCGAGTTGGGTCGGCTATGGCTTGGAAAATGTCTCGTCTCATCGTTGATCGATCGAGTTATGAAACTGATCGGTTGCAAGTATACGCGCAACTATTCGGTTTCGCAAGTGTTTTTTTTTTGAAATTAGAGTCCTCGGAATTCCGGTATATTTGTGGACACGAAAACCCGCCAATCACTCGATAATTATCCTTGGGGCGTGGTGGTAGGGTAGAATGGAGGAAACGGTTTTGGGCGCTTGGTTTGCCGGCATTGTGCTGGCCGATCAGAAATTGTATGAATTAGGGGCCCTGAACCATATCAAGGAGGAGATAATTTTATGAAGAAACCGCAATTTGTGATCGCACTGGCGACTGCCGCCTTTTTGGCCGGGACGGCGTGTGCGCAGAACCCAACGTCGGAGCAAAAACCGGCCGCTGACCAGAAGGCCGCAACTGAATGCGCTCCGGTCGACATGGGCCAGGCCAATGCACCCGACCAAAAGCCGGCGTTTGCGGGCCAAACGCGTGCCTGCGAGGTGAAGTCGGCAACGGCGATCGAGGTTACGGTATTGGCGAAGGGGCTCCAGAATCCCTGGGCCGTTGAACCGCTCCCCGATGGTAGCTTTCTGATCACGGAGAAGGCCGGCCGGATGAGAATTATCTCGGCAGGCGGCAAGGTCGGTGAGCCGATCGAGGGCCTGACGTCGGTGGCTCAGGGCGGAGTCTCAGCCGAGAGCGGTCAAGGAGGTTTGCCCCCAATAACTGCTTCGCGGCAGGGCGGATTGCTGGACGTTGCTCTTAGTCCAGGCTTCGAAAAGGACCGCACGATCTTCTGGAGTTTTTCCGAACAACGCGAAGGCGGCAGTGGCACGAGCGTCGCTCGCGGAGTTTTGAGCACGGATGGAAGAAAGCTTTCGGACGTTCGGGTCATCTTTCGCGCGATGCCGACCTACAACAATGGGCTTCACTTCGGCTCGCGGCTTGCGTTTGCCCCGGACGGCAAGCTTTTCATCACGCTCGGTGACCGCTTTGACCAGAAAACAATGCGGCCGCTGGCACAAGCGCTCAATGCCCACAACGGCAAGGTCGTTCGCATCAACCCCGACGGCACGGTACCTAGCGACAATCCTTTTGCCGGGCGTGACGATGCCTTTGGCGACATTTGGTCGATCGGGCATCGAAATATTCAGTCCGCGGTTTTTGATGACCAAGGCCGGCTCTGGACGGTCGAGCACGGTGCGCGCGGCGGCGACGAACTCAACCACCCGGAAAAAGGCAAAAACTACGGATGGCCGGTCGCAACCTACGGCGAGGAGTATTCCGGACAGCCGATCTCTGGCGGAACGACCGGGACAGGCAGTACCGAACAGCCAGTCTATTATTGGGACCCGGTGATCGCTCCGTCGGGCATGGAATTTTACACCGGAACGGCATTTCCGGAATGGAAAGGAAATTTATTCGTAGGTGGATTGGCCTCGCAGCGGCTTGTTAGGCTCGTGATGAAAGACGGCCGTGTCGCCGGCGAAGAGCATCTTCTGACCGACCGGGGCGAACGCATTCGCGACGTCCGTCAAGGCAACGACGGAGCTCTCTACGTTGTGACCGACGACAGCAACGGTGAACTCTGGCGGATCGCTCCGAAAAAATAGCTGAGACTATAGATGGGCGGCGGCGGCGGTTATTTCGCCGCGGCCGCTTTTTGTTTGGCGAAGATCCGTGCACTCAAAGGGTACGGGCAGGAGATGCCTACGTTTGCGCTGACTTCAATGTCGGTTCGTAGGAAAGAAATATAGCGCCGCTGCCGAATGTTTTTGACTCGATCAGATTAAGATCGATCTTTTCTGCAATGTTCTTAAACAGTGGCAACCCGCTTCCGACGATCGTCGGGTGTACGCCAAGTTGGTACTCCTCGACAACGCGAAGATTCGCCAGTTCCACTATTAAACTCGGGCTGCCGACCAAAATGTCTTTATCTGCGTTTTGCTTGAGATCTAAGATCTCGTCCCGAATGACCTCTCGTTTCAGTTCAGTGTTATTCCAGTCGACATGCTCCAGTGTTCGTGAATAAACGATCTTCGAGATCTTGTCTATAGCTGCCGCAAACTCGTCCATGTCCCTTTGGCCCGTAGGGTTTTGTACGAACGGTTTCCAATACTCCATCAGTTCGTAAGTGATCCGCCCATAGATCACGGCGTCTGAACTATTTAAAACTTCGGTGTAGTGCTGATGTATCTCTTCGCCCCCGGTCATTGCTGTGTGGTCGCAAAACCCGTCGAGCGTCATATTCATCACCGCGATCAGTTTACTCATGTTTCCTCGGTTTACGAATAGCGGTTCTGTAGATCCAGACGAATGGGAACGCGACGAACTCCACAAAGATACGGGGCATCGATTTCAGGTCACTCCAAAGAGATTTCTGTTCGGCATCTTTTACGAGAAACGCCCCGCGACGCATCGTGAAAAGGTTAAAGATGGCCGAGACTGCGGAGAACAATACGGAGATGACGATCGACTTGTTAACATTTTGGTCGCCACTCAGAACGTGCAGGGTGTATTCGATGATGTGGCTGTAGGTCGGAAACGCGAGCATCACTATCAGATTTGCTTTCCACTTCGGCTGGACGCGGCGAAATGCCTGGCTGATAGATGAAAGCGCGCCGGTGTTGAATGTCCGAAAGACAAATTCGACCGACATTGCGCTGAGCGCGGCCCGCCAGCCGAGCGAGATATGCGTAAAGAAATAGATCGCACCCCGCATCAGCCCGCTCATGGCGGCCGTCTTCCAGTTCCAACGCCGGACCAACATCTCCAGCGGATGCCGGAGAATGTATTTCCCAACTTCGGAGATCGACGGATCGGCTCGTAGTTCTGAAAAGCTCAAATTACGGTGTGTTCGTCAGCGATCTCATGTTCTGAAGTTCCCTTTCGTGATTCCAATACGATTCGCATTTGATACGGTTCGTATCGCATCGATCCGCGTATTTTCTCGCGATATCGGTTATCTCGCCCAACAAACCTTCGTCCAGAGTCGTCGGCTCGAGGCCGAGACTCAGGAACCGGTCGTTGGCCACATGCAGGTCATTCTCGTCGCTCTCGTTTCGTGGGTTTGGCAGATAGCTTATGCCGACGCCGGTCAACTTCGAGACGAGTTCGGCAAGATCTCGGACCCTGTGCGTTTCGGTCATTTGGTTAAGGATATGAACCTTATCGCCCTTGGCAGGCGGATTTTCGACAGCGAACTGGAGACACCGTACGGTGTCCTGGATATGAATGAACGCCCGTGTCTGACCGCCGGTCCCGTGCACCGTCAACGGATAATCGATGGCGGCCTGCACGAGAAATCGATTAAGGACCGTTCCGTAATCACCGTCGTAATCAAAGCGGTTGATCAGCAATTCGTCCCGCTTTGTCTGCTCGGTCTGTGTGCCCCAAACGATGCCCTGATGAAGGTCTGTAATTCTTAGCTTGTCATTGCGGGCATAGAACCAAAAGAACAATTGATCTTGCGTTTTGGTCAAGTGATAAATGCTGCCGGGGCTGACGGGATATAAGATCTCCTGCTCATGCACGTCGCCGTTTTCACCGAGCACCTGAACATTCAGGTAGCCTTCGGGGATCTTCATACCGAACGCCCCGTAGCCGTAAACACCCATCGTCCCGAGATGAACAAGGTGAACATCAACTTTGGATTCGACGATGGCGCACAAGATGTTGTGCGTCGCGTTCAGGTTGTTATCGACGGTGTATCTCTTCTGCGCCGAACCTTTCATCGAATACGGTGCGGCACGCTGCTCGGCAAAATGAATCGCCGCGTCGGGCTTTTCGGCTCTGATCAGGTCTACCAGTTCCTGATACTGCTCAGCGACGTCCAACTGAACGAATCGGATATCTTTGCCGGAAACATCTTTCCATGCTTTCAACCTTGTGGTGATGGACGCGATCGGCGTCAGCGACTGAACCCCGAGTTCGACATCTATTGCCCGGCGGGAAAGATTGTCGACAATGATGATCTCATGGCCGAGATCAGATAAATGTAGGGCAGTAGCCCAGCCGCAAAAGCCGTCGCCGCCAAAGATCAAAATTTTCATAAATACTTCAGTAACCAGTCCTTTGAGAGATCTCCACGAATTAAACAGTATACACTCCCGAGGCGGTTTTTGAGGAAATGCACTTGTCCAAGCGGTGGGTTATAGTAGGGGTAACCACTGTTTATGCCGATAAAAACAGCCCACATTACTAATTATTACCATAAGGATTCCGGCGGGATACGCACTGCCTACAATTCGCTCCTGGCGGCGGCGGAGCGTCGCAATTGTCAAATGATCCTAATCGTCCCCGGCGAGGTGGAGGAAATGGAGCAACTATCCGCCTATACAAAAATTCACTGGGTACCCGCGCGCACCTCGCCTCTTTTCGATAAGCGCTATCGGTTAATAATGCCGTGGCAGTACTCTCCGGTCGGCTCAATTCTTCGCCGCATTCTGATGGATGAAATGCCGGACGTGATCGAGATCCGCGACAAATACGCGCTCAGCCTGTTCGGTATGATCGTTAGGATCAACAAGTTCAGCGAATTGAACAGGCCGATGCTTGTGAGTTACTCATCGGAGCGAATGGACGACAATGTTCGGTCATATTTAGGTAAAGGACGGTTTTTCCAGTGGCTTGCTGCCCGATACATGGGGAATTACATTATTCCCTCGTATGACTATCATCTGACGAACTCCACCTACACGGCCGAGGAGTTTTATCAATCGACGCAGGCAAAGCATAATCCGCGGCGAATGGAATGGTTTACGAACTGGTGTTGGCAAACCCTTCGCAGTCCGAGAGTGCCGATCGAGGAGCGTGTACGGGTCCGTCCGCCGGGTGTGAACATCGATCAGTTCTCAGCCGATCGGAAAAGCGACGACGTGCGCCGCGAAATGATCAAGGAATCCGGTGGTTCTGACGATTCGATTCTACTAATTTACGCCGGGCGGATCGCGCCGGAAAAGAACGTCGGGCTGCTTGTCGATCTAATGGAGATCTTGGCGACAGATCCTGCGAAAGATTATCGCCTATTGATCGCCGGCGGCGGGCCGCAGGTGGATTGGATCAAAGAGCAGACAGAAAAGCGGATGCCGGGCAAGATCGTCCTGCTGGGCCATCTGGATAAAGAAACGCTTGCGAATTATTACGCCAACTCGGACGTTTTCATCCATCCCAATCCGAAGGAACCTTTTGGCATCGGGCCGCTTGAGGCTATGGCGTCGGGCGTTCCGACCGTTGTTCCGAATTCCGGAGGCCTGCTTTTTTACGCGACCGACGAAAACACATGGATGCGTGAACCGACGTCCGAGAACTTTGCGAATGCGGTAAAGGAGATCGTCGATCAGCCCGAGTTGCGGAAGAAAAAGATCGAAAAGGCCTATGAGGCCGTACAGGCCAATATCCAGAACCGTGCGAGCGAAAACCTGCTCGAAACCTACCACGAATTATACGAAGACTTCACCGCCCGCAACGATCTCTTCACCGACCGCGAAGCCGCAAAAACATTCAACTACCGCCCGCTTCTTGATTGACATTCGGACTCCGACGTAACAATTCCGATGTTCAATGACCCCATGACTCCGCCCGTCACCCTTGCGGCTTTTCGAATTTCAGCATTGAGATACTGGCAGCGAGTCGGACATTTCTACTCTTTTGACTTCGTGCACGATGGAAAGGGGAAAGAGAGAGAGATAGGTTCTCCCGGACTGACGCCGTTAACTGTGACTACGTTACTCTTCGCGGTGAGAAATGTCTTCCCAGTTGCTTTGATAAGCTCATCTAGTTTGTTACAGTTCGTGAACTCCCCGATGTAAGTATACATTTCGCCAGATATCTTGCCGGACGCTCCCTTGGGCAGTCTGAACGTCAAGTTCCCTGCCTTGTCGGTTTTCTGACTCATATCGTCGTAACGCTTCGCATCGTCTGGGACAAATCTCACCCATTCGTCAATAACGGGCCGACCGTCCGAATAAAAGAATCTGCCGCTAAAAACCACAAGTTCGACAGTGTTCGGGACTCGAATTACCCTGTCGGTTACGTATTTTCCGGCTTCAACGGCAATTATACCGGCATTTGTGTAGTCATCGACGCCCGGATAAAACAACACCCCGAATGGTTCGTCAGCATCTATTTTACCGTCATCGTTTACGACCAGACGATAATTGCCGGGCCTCATCTCCTCGACAACAAACTCTCCCTTCTCATTGGTGCAGTCGAATGCACCACGATAGTCGCCTTCTTTCAGCTCGGTGGAGACCGCTTTCACACAGACGCCTTTCATTGGCGTACCAGCCGGTGACAGCACACGCCCCTTGATGGCAGTATCGATGTCGAAGTAAAGGTCGAGATTGGCATGCCGACCTTTAACGATCCGAATCGGAATTTGGTTGGCCCCCTTTCGCTCCGCCGCCGGATCGTATTCTTCAAAGCCCCGTGACGTTTGACCGACCATATAATCATTTATCTTCCAACCGAAAGGAACATCGATCTTGGCATGATAATTACCGGCAGGAAGATCATAGATTTCAAAAAATCCGTCCTTGTTGGTTCTCGCCGTGAAGGTCTTATCTTTGCCGATCAACTGGATCTCAATGTTGCCCGAATCGAATTCGGCTCCGAACCAGCGTTGAAGAGTCCCGGAGATCCGCGTCCTTCCTTTCGCACTTGCGAGATTTTCAAGAAAGGATATGTCATCCGTAGCACCTTTCAGGCCGTTTGATCGACCGCAAGTTACCGCATGGTACATCGGCGTCGTAATGGGACCGCCTTCTCGGGGAAAAGTGGTCGCTGAATTCATGCCATCGCCCCATGACGGGCCAATTGACGGCTTCCCAAGGTAAAACAGAAACTCTTCATCGATCCAGCTCTCGTCAAACGTCCAGATGCAATCGGCACCGCCGCCCTGCGCGATTTTTATTTCTGTTCCGGCCTTCACGTCGCCTTTGTACACTTTGTCGACGATCATCGTCACCGAGCGGATGTAGCCGACATCGTATTCCCGCTCTTTCTCGCGGATCTTATCTACCGATTTGAGCCGAGTCCTAACAACAAGATCTGCGTTTTCGTAAGCATCGAGAACGGTCGGTCTTGGTCCGCACGTACAAGCGATTGCTTCGGTGTACAGTGCAAGCGTCCCTAATACAATACAGATCGATACAAGTAACCTACGTGACATAATCGGGGCCTCCTAGGATAGATCCAATAGCGAGAGAAATAGATCTACTTTTCTAGATACGAACAATGGGATTTTCGTTGCCCTGCGGGTCAATGCTTGGATCATTCCCAAAACTGGCGGATCTCGATCATGCCTTTTGCACGTGCGCAGGGAGTGTTCTTGACGAGCTCGATGACCTCTTCGATGCTATTAGCTTCAATGACAGAAAATCCGGCGAGCGGGAGTCCATTCTTTGGTGCCGGTTCCGTTTTAACCTCAAGTTCCCTGTCCCAGTTTCGTACCGTCGTGACCTTTGGTTGGACGGCTGACATGAGGTCGCCGCGGTCGAGTATCACCTTGTCGTGCGACAGCACTTCTTCTTTCTCAACGTCACTCAACGAGTTCCATCCGGCTTCATCTCCATATGCAAGGCAAAGAAATTTCATATCTATCTCCCTCGGTGGGTGCGAGAGCTCTTTTCGATAACCTCACGGCTTCGTGAGCTTAGGATTGAAATCGAACGAAACCCATCCCGAAACCTTTGTCGGAACCCCGGATAAAAAAGTCGGCGGGAATTTGAGACTTCTCGCTGCCTTAATGGCAGCACTATGAAAGGCGACCGGGCCGCGAGATACTTCCGCCGATACAACTTTGCCATTTTCGTCCGTCGTGATCCGTACTTCGACTCGAGCCGCACGCTTTGCATGCTCGATTTCCGAGGGATATGCCGGATCTTGAAAGTTCAGCGCACGGCTATTCATCCAGCCAGCACTAATTACCTGTTCGGTTCGAAGTGCTTTTACGTGTGAACGAGAATAGCCATAATTGTAAAATTCAGCTATGTCCTTTTCAGTTTTTTCTAACGGTCCGGTTCGCGAGCAGCAGCATCCGGTCGAGTAAGTTACTTTATCCTTGTTCAGGTAAGCATAAACAAGATACTTGTCTCCAATCTTCCAGCCTTGCACACATCCGTAAACGTAATTTTTGATAGTTACTGTCGAATCTACGTTCTCTTTCCACGCGCTAGCGATCGATATTGTGGCAGTTTCGTAATATCGATTCTTCGCATCTCGTTCCGACTGTTGGATGTCGATGATCTCGCCCGTGAAAACCACGGTAGCATCCGTGTACTCTTCGAGAGCGGTGACGTTAGGCTTGGCACACGAACATTGAGCAAAGGCCGATCCTTCGCACAAGAATGCAAAGACCAAAATTGCAAGAAATGACATTGTGAATTTCGACATAAACTTCACGAAGGCAATTCAAGCTGCTACTTTATCGACGCGGTTGTAGATGGTGTCGCGTTCGACGGCTTCGAAGCCGGCGTTTTGGATCATGGTGATGATCTCGGCTTTGGTCATTTTTACTTCGCCTTCCGCGGCGTAGGCGTGGGTGAGTTCGCCGCCGTCGGTGATGGTGCCGTCGAGGTCGTTGGCTCCGAAGTGGAGGGCGGTCTGGGCGGTGTGTTTGCCGAGCATGACCCAGTAAGCCTTGATGTGGTCGAAGTTGTCGAGCATCAGGCGTGAGACGGCGATGGTCTTCAGGTTGTCGATGGCGTAAGGGCCAGGCAGCGAGGACAGTGCGGTGCCGGGCGGATAGAACGCGAGCGGGATGAAGCACTGAAAGCCGCCGGTCTTGTCTTGCTGCTCGCGGAGCCGAACGAAATGATCGATGCGGTCTTCGGTGGTCTCAATGTGACCGTAGAGCATCGTCGCATTCGTTTTCAGGCCGGCGTTGTGGACCTTGCCGGCGAGCTCGAGCCAGCGGTCGCCGTCGCATTTGTGGTCGCAGATGCGCGAACGCGTCGGTTCCGCAAAGATCTCGGCACCGCCGCCGGGACAAGAGTCCATTCCCGCAGCTTTGAGCCTTTTGATCACATCTTCGTCGGACATCTTGTAGAACCGGGCGAAGAAATCAAGCTCGACCATCGTCAGAGCTTTCAAATGCAGTTTCGGGAACTCACGCTTGAGCGACGAGAATAGGTCGGTGTAGTACTCGAACGGCAGTTTGCTGTTCAGCCCTCCGACGATGTGGAGCTCGGTCGCACCTTCTTCGACCGCACGGCGAGCGATATCGATGCCTTCCTGGACCGAATATGTGTAGGCGTCTTCCTGCCGGGCCCGGCGGTAGAATCCGCAGAATTTGCAGTCGGCGACGCAGATATTCGTGTGGTTAAAATGCCGGTTGACGTTGTAATAGGTCGTCAGCCCGTGCTTTCGCCGCCGGACGGTGTCGGCAAGTTTGCCGAGCGCGTTCAGGTCGGTCGTATTGTACAGGGCCATCCCTTCTTCAAACGTAAGCCGCTCGCCGTCCTCGACCTTGAAGGCGATGTCTATTAAGTTTTGGTCAAATGAAAACTGCATTAATTAGCCTGAGTCTGCTTCATACAACTCTTGTATTCTGCTTTGAAAATTCTGGTTTCAAGTTCCGTGGAAAGTCCATATTCTATGGAATAAAGTTGACCATCCATAAACGAAGGTGGTGGCGTGGCTAGTTTCAAACTTGAGGTTGAGCTTTGTTTGATCGAATACTTAAGACCATATGCATCACCGAATGATTCGTATGAAACGCCACCTGATCCATCACTCAACCATCTACTGCCCCCAGTATGTTTGGGGAAATGGGATGAGGAAACCCTATCAAACTTTACGGGAACTCGAGGGGAAATCGTTATTTTCTCGATTGTGCCCATATATTCATTCAGCGGGCACATTGCGCGATCCCTGATATGTTCAGTTGTCATGCAATCGTCGCAGCTCAGATAATCAAACTTAATCGTAAACCGTTCATCAAGGTCGCAGCCATTCTCACACGTATCCCCAAACAACTGTTCGATGTCTTGGCTTCTACTCACTCCGAACTTGACCGAGTTGAGCTTCCCCTTTTGAAAAAACTCATAGCCTGTGAGTTCGTTGGGGAACTGGCCTAGTTGCGCGTGTGTGGAAACGACTCCGAAATCACTGAAGCTAGAGGCCACACCGATCAAGAACGCGACTGTAAAGATAAGTAAAAATTTCATAGTAAACCCAATGTCGATTAGATTTTTACCGAATGGATACTGCATATCCGGTTTAATTCTATCAAATATTCGGGCGACAATCCGCTTGACAGATGGCCACTGCCGCGAATACTATGCGGCATCTGCTAATTGCTTTCGAATACATGAAGAAAGCCGTTTCAATATCGATACTTCTTTTATCGGCTTGCGTCGCTTTCGGCCAGTCGCTCGAAAAGCAGATCGCCCAGACTACTGATGGTCACATCCATATTCTAAGCCCCGAGCTGATCAAGATATGGAAAGGGTTAGGGATTCCATTCTCGCGACCAGATGCGTACTATTCGGACATCGATGTGATCCTGAAGAACACGGCTGTGAAACGAATCGACCTGATCTCGATGGCACACGTATATTCGTCTGAGGAATTCGGCGGATTTAAGAACGAACGCGAGTTGGTTGAGAAAGAGAATAGCTACGTCGCGGCCGCCCGAAATAAACATCCCAAGAAAATCAGAGCATTTTGCAGCATTGATCCTCTCCGCGACTATGCGCTGGAGGAGTTAGAACGTTGCCGAACCGCATTGAAAATGGACGGCGTGAAGCTGCATCACAATGCAAATCAGGTCTACCTGACCGTGCCGGCTCACCTCGCCAAGGTCAAACGCGCGTTCGAGTTCGCGGCAAAGCACAAGATGCCAATCCTAATGCATTTCGACAATAGCCACCGGCGGTTCGGAAAGCCGGACGTCGATCTGCTGGCAGCGTCGATCCTCAATGACCTCAAACCGGTAAAACTGCGGATCGCGCATTTCGGAACGGCTGGCGGATTCAATGCAAGGACCAAGGGCTTCTTGGATGCCTTTTTCGTCCAACTGGCCACAAATTCGAAACTGAAAAAGCACAAGATTACCTTCGACATTTCGGCTGTCGGTCTGGATAAAGACAGCGAAGGCGTCAGGAAACTGACTGACGAAGAATGGACGGAACTCGCCGCCTTTGTCAGAAAGATCGGCTTCGACCGAATTGCTTTCGCGACCGACTATCCGCT
>JBBQTV010000062.1:0-17507 GCA_038212935.1 Pyrinomonadales bacterium
CTGACGGAAAGGCCGACCTTTCGATCTTCCGCCCCTCGGCAGGCGAATGGTGGCATCTTCGAAGCAGCGATGGCGGCAACAGCTCGGTACAGTTCGGCACCAGCTCGGACGTTATCGTCCCCGCCGATTTCACGGCTGACGGCAAGACTGACGCGGCATTTTGGCGTCCTTCGACGGGCGAATGGTTCGTAGTCCGAAGCGACGATCAAACCTACTACTCGTTCCCTTTCGGAGCGTTCGGCGACATTCCCGCACCGGCTGACTATGACGGTGACGGCAAAGCTGACGCCGCCGTTTTCCGGCCGTCGGATTCGACATGGTATATCAGCAATTCGTCGGGCGGAACTTCCTTCGTAAGGTTCGGCACGACCGGCGACATTCCGGTCCCGGCCGATTATGACGGCGACTTTATTTCAGACATCGCGGTCTTTCGTCCTTCGTCGGGCGAATGGTGGATCCGCAACAGTTCGGACGGCAGCATCGCCGCATACCAATTCGGTACCACCACCGACAAACCGGTACAGGGTGATTTTACCGGCGACGGTAAAGCGGATGTTGCCATCTGGCGTCCTTCGACCGGCGAATGGTTCGTACTCCGAAGCGAGAACCTGAGCTATTACGCGTTCCAATTTGGCGTCTCAACCGATCTGCCGGCACCGGCCGACTATGATGGAGACGGCAAAGCCGACGCCGCCGTTTTCCGGCCTTCGACTGCTATCTGGTACATCCAGCAGCCGACCGGCGGAACACACATTCAGCAGTTCGGCGCGACCGGCGACGAGCCTGTAGCGAACGCATTCATCCAATAAACCTGTTCGGGTCCGTCGGCCAAACCCCAACGGACCCGATCGTACAAAACGCAAAAAGGCCGGAGCACCCACTCCGGCCTTTTGCATTCTACTTACCAGTCTAATTCTTAATTCCCAACTCCTAACTCCTAACTGCTAATTCCGGCTTCTCGCTTCTAGCTCCTGGCTTCTGTCTCCTGGCTTCTGAATTCTAGCTTCACCATTTCTCATTTTTCACTTCTCATATTATCCTAAAGTCTGGCCTCAGGCTCCGCACAAGGTTTGAGTTGTGAACTCCGCTAGGCGAGGAATCGAGCAACGGTAGCAGTTTCAGCTTGTGTTGCGGTTAAGTCTGGGGCCTTTCTGCGCCTGCCGCAACGATCGCCGGATTCGCCTGCCGGTACGGCCGCATCTCCCGAAGCTCCAGCACCAATACCTCGCCTTCTATCTTCGGCGCGTTAAAAACCATCAGCCGATCGAACTTGATTCCGTAATCGCGGCAAAACCTCGCCGCTCTGACGACACGGTGCCGTCCATTCTTCTTGGTCACCATCGGATAGGAATTCGGGGTTTTAGGGTGCGTGTGTCTCAGCCCGATGGAATCCGTTTCGCGGTCGTAGAGCAAAACGACCGCGTCCGGCCGGCCCATCTTGCCATAAGCCATCGCTCCGATCATGATCTCGCCCTTCGGATTCAACGTCACATGCAGCCGCTCCGCCTGCGCCGCTCCAAATTTATACTCTTCCCAAGCCCTCGCCATCCTATCGCCTCCAGATCGTTGTCAGCCATCTGTATTATACACGCAACGTTATCCCATCTGCAACATCTTTGCGAAGAGCAATGCCGCGGCCGAGAAGGATTTTATCTTGATGCGGATAATGCGAGCGGGCCGAATGGAACCAGCGGAAGGCAAAACGGCGATATAGGTGGCGAACTTGTGCGAAAGCGGCGGAAGGCGTGACAAGATGCGAAGTTTTCCGGCCCGAGCCGAAACCGATCGAAAATTTCCATTAGCGGAGAAAGCGGCGGCCCCGACCCAACCCCTCACCAATCCGAGCCGAAAGCAGAGAACCCACCCGCCTGCGGCGAAAACGAATTTCCCCCAGACCAAAACCACCGATATCAAGCCCGAAACAAACCGTTATCTGAGCCCAAAAATCGCGAAACTGACCTCAAAAACCCCGAAACTGACCCCAAAATTCCCGAAACTGAGCCAAAAATTGCGAAACAATTTGCGAAACAATTATTATCCGTCAAAGACGGTGACATCAACGGCGAAGCGATTAGACGCTCATAGGTTTAAGTCAAGCAGTTTACCTTCCGGGTTGCGCCCGAATTTGTTCCGCTTTAGTATCCATCCGCCACGCTTCACTACCGTCACTTGGTTCAAAAACTCCTTCAGGGTCTTTCCGCGAAACACGGTTCCTCTCTCGAGAATGAACTCCCTCGTTCCGCCCCCTTGCCGCAAACTCGCGATCGAAAGTCCCTCCTTTTTAAGAAACGCCTTGACCTCTGGAAAGTGCTCGATCTGGAATCTTATCTCGTAGATAGGTCTCTCGTCCGGCAAAGTATATTCTGCTATCTCAAGGTCCAACATTCGTTGAAAAACCTCGTCGCGGCCCTCGACTGGAAAAATGTTGATTACTCCGCCGTTGACCTTCCAGTCGTAATACTTCATCTGACCGACGATCGTATCCAGCACTTGCTCTAGAGGTTGATCAACGGCGTCGATCGAGATCCAGTTCTCCTTTGGTTGGTACAACACTCTCGAGGGATATCGACGTGCGAGATTCGTTTCAAACTCGTAATCGTTGTGCCCGATATCGAGTGCCGACTCCTCTAACCCGATAGCAACGTCATAGCGATTCATCAAGACCCGAAAGATCTCGCCGAGTGACGTACGTTCGTACTGGAGAGTGACCTTTCGTTGAAGAAGATCGGTCGAATTTGAACTCCCGAACGCGGTCAAAGTTGATAACGAGAAATGTAGAAAAAACTATCGCTCGAATGTTCATACTTGGCGCTCCCACTTCAATTAGAAAATATCACTACCCAACCATCGAATACGGTGACACCGTCATCCTCTCTTCAGCAGCTTGCTGCCACGATGTGCGGCGAAGTTTACTTCGCCGTCGTCACAAAAAGATCTTCGGGCTTGCCTACGATCGCGGCAGACGGAAACCCGCTAACATCAGGTCTTCCGGCGAAAAACCCCCAAGCTCAAAGCTTCACTCCCGGCACTCATTCTCGGTAGGCTCCTCTTCCATGGGCACTATCGCATCAAAAAAAGCCATAAGTCGTCTTGCGAACTCCCCAATATTTTCCTCCTGGAGTATTTTGTTCCGCGCGAAAAGAGCGGAAAGCTCGGTCAGTTTTTCCAGAACATCTTTCGGAATATCCAGCGGTGGTTTGGCAGCAAGCTCAGCCAGTCTAGCCAGATACCCTTTTATTCTAACCTCATCAAGACTGGCCAATTCTGACGAAGCCGCACCTGACTCCGAAATAAACATCATCGGGCCCAACAATCCTCCGATCTCAACGCCCACATCCACTTGCCACCGATCCGATTCAGTTCCGATCTTTGTTCTGACCGCCGCAATAGCGGTATCGATCGAGTGCAATCTTCTCTCGGGCGTTAGAGTATGAAAAGCGGCCACTTCTCTCAATTCAGAGGCAAATTGCGGAAAATCTGCGATCATCTCGCCAAGTATATCGTCGCCATCAAAGGCTCTTTTTAGCTTTTCCGCATCGTTTGAAAACGACTTAGCGACCGTGAGGAAAGTGGACAAACCCATGAGTTTGAGCTTCTCCTCATTGGTATTGACGTCGGCTACAAAATTGTATGTGATCACGCCGCTCACTTTCATCGGCTGACCGGAAAGAAGTGTCGGAGAAAATGTCGCCTGCAGCGCAGCTGCCTCCGAGGCCTGCCGGAGGGCTATATTCTCGACTCCATCAACAGCTTTGGCCGAAATGACGATTCCCTTCTCGTCGATCAAAACCTGCACCTTAACTTGCCCGGTGATCTTCGCAACCCGGGCCGATTCAGGATACTCCGGCACCGGCAATGTCTTGGCTTTTCCGTTGACGATACCGCCACTTATCGTCTTCCCAGTGAGCCTTTCGTCAACCACCTGCCCCGCGACGTCAGAATAAAGCGAGGCCGTAAGAACAATAAGGAGGACAATGATTTTCGAGAAACAGAATAGTCTTCTCATATTCTTCACTTAAAGAATCTTATCATGCAGGTGTTCAGATCCGCGGCCTAGCCCGTGGCGAAAAGTAATCGTGCCGTCCCCGTTTACCCTCGGAATTATTTACCATTTTATTCCAAGAAGTAAGTTCACCAGTGCTTGGTCGATATTTTCACCCGCGGGCGCATCCAACCGGAAGTCGACGTAGACCGCCCCGCTGTGGGCGATCATAAATGTCCCGTCGTTGTCACCATAGGCACCGAGCGGGTAAAGCTCTCCGACACCCGCAGCAGCGACGTAATTCTTAAGGTACGACCCTCCATCCCCGTCAGCGTCGAAGCAGAGTTTTGTCCGTGCGAAATCAATCCCACGTTCGTTGGAACCGATCGTTAATTGGCCAAACTCCTCTAGAACGGCTTTAGCCGAATCGGGCATGTCCAATCCGTCCGAGATCAAACGTTCTTCACGCCACGCCTCGATCACTTCTACACTCACACGGCGACCCGGATACCATCCGGAACATTTTAAAATTTCGGTTATTTCAGCCGGAAATCTTTGTTCTTTCTTCATAACTCTGCCGAAAAGGCTTTCCGAGCATTTTAATATAGGGGCACTCCAATATAGGGGCACTCCAAGTCAGAACTCCGGCATAAGCCGCCGAAAACCGCCACCTTGCGGCTTGCCGCTCTATTTGCGGAAAGGCTGTGCCTTTCCGAGAGTTCCCCTATCTTTGCGGCTGTGCCGCCGCCGAAACTAGCTCAAACTCCAGTCTATTTTGATGTGATCGGTCACCAAGGGCTCAGCCGATTGTGGTTACAAAAGGTGGGTAGTTTGGGGGTGAATCACGGGAGACCTGAAACATAAAGTAAAACGGGCGGCATAGCCGCAGTGAGGGGTTGAGGAACTGCCGGAGAAGTGTAACTTCTCCGCCAATAGAGCGGCAAGCCGCAAGAGAAAAATCGAATCCTAGCTTTCCTTTCTCAGGGCTATGTCCGTCTATTAAGCGGCGAGCCGCAAGAAATCAATAATTTCGCCTTGATGTCACGCCAATTCCAGCTTCATCTTCTTCCCAGCTTTATCCTTTCGCGGTTATCCTTTATCCTTTATACCGAATGTCATATCAGGTTATTGCACGAAAATGGCGGCCGCAGACTTTTGATGAGGTCACCGGGCAGGAGCATATTACGCAGACGCTGCGGAATGCGATCGAGCACGATCGGCTTCACCATGCCTATATTTTCTCGGGTGCACGCGGTGTCGGCAAGACGACGACCGCACGCCTGCTTGCAAAGGCCCTGAACTGCCACAAGACCGACGGCCCGAACGTGACGCCCTGTGCGTCGGACGACCCGACGGCCTGCCCGTCATGCCTGGAGATAGCAGAAAGCCGGTCGATGGATGTGCTGGAGATCGACGCCGCTTCGCATACCGGAATCGACGACGTTCGCGACATAATAATCGAGAACATCACCGTAAATCCGGCCCGCGACCGGTATAAAGTCTTTATAATCGACGAGTTTCATCAGCTGTCGAAGGCCGCGTTTAACGCACTGCTCAAGACGCTGGAAGAGCCGCCAAAGAACGTGCTTTTTGTGATGGCGACGACCGAGCTTCATAAGGTTCCGGAGACGATCACTTCGCGGTGTCAGGCGTTCCAATTCCGCACAATTTCGCTGCCAAAGATCTTTGATCGGCTCAAGCTCATTGCCGACGCCGAAAAGGTCGATATCTCGGACGACGCTCTCCGCGAGATAGCCCGCTCGGGCGAAGGCTCAATGCGTGACGCCCAGTCGAATTTTGACCAGGTGATCAGCTTTGCGGGCGAAAAGATCGCCGCCGAAGACGTCTCAAAGGCGCTTGGGATGGCGGGCGTCGAGATGCTGATCCGCGTCGTGCGTTCGGTCGCCGAAAAGCGTCCTGCCGAGGCGATAAAGGTTGTCGATGAGCTGATAGCCGGCGGCCAGGACCTCCGAAATTTTGCCCGCGACCTGATGGCTCTTTTTCGCGACCTGATGGTTTTTAAGTTGACGGATTCCGACCCGGAACTGCTTGAGGGCTCCATGCTTACGGCCGCAACTCTATCGGAGTTGAGCGAACCTTTTTCGGGTTCGGACATTCTACGCTTTTTCAATTCGGTAGCCGCAACGGAGACCGAGCTGAAAGATTCGACACGCCCGCGGTTTACGATGGAGATCGGCCTGGTAAAGCTGACAGAAATGCGTCGCCTGGCCGCAGTCGAAGATCTGCTCGAACGGCTCGGCAAGCTTGAGGTATCTGCCGGCAACGGCATCGCCCCGGATGCATCTGCCGCCGCTGCGACCGTGTCCGCTTCGCCCGCCGACGTCCCGGAAAAAAAAACTCTGAAATCTGACGAACCGGTCGCCGAAGCGGCTGAAACCGCCGAGTTTCCGCCCGCCGAAGAACCACCGGACATGCCGGGCTTTGACGACTTCGAGCCGATCGATTCGTCACCGCCGCTTGAGGCTCCCGACGACATAGATCTGCCCGTCGCGGTCGACGATTTTGCCCGCTACAGCTCGCTTCCGACCAAGATGGCACCTCTCGCGGCCGAGGACCTCGAACACGTTGACCACGAAAAGCTCGACGACGCATTTGAGCTAAAGCTTGAGCTCAGCGGCGATGACCTTCGCCCGATCGCCGGTGCAGACAAGCTCGTCGCCAGCCTGCTTGGCATTGGGGCAAAACCCGTATCTGTCGCAGCTTCGAACGGCGCCGCTGCGGCTCCGGCACGCGACCTTTCGGCCTACATGCCGCCCGAGCTCGACCTGGACGCCGAAAACGCGCCGCCCGGCGAACTAGCCGCCGACGCCACCGAAGCCGAGATCATGGAATACGCGAAAACTATCCCGGCAATACGGCGTGCGATGCGGATATTTCGCGCCGAGGTCGTCGAGGCCCGGCGGACGTAAAGAGCGAACATTCCGCCGCGGGCTTTCGTATCTAAGTTATATTTGGCACAATTCAGTAACTCAATGAATCGACGCTCAGCAACTTTCACGCTCCGCCTGCTAATGGTAGTGTGCGTAACCGCGCTCGCGTCGATGGCGGCTATTGGCCAGGCGCCGTTTGACCGAAATACGTCGCCGCTACCCGCACCGACCGGTTTCGTGAACGATTACGCCGGCGTTTTCAATTCCGCCGATAAGCAGGCCCTCGAAGACCGCCTGCAGCGATTCAAGGACGAATATGGCGTCGAACTCGCCGTCGCCCTCGTAGATACGACCGCCGAACGCGATATTTTTGATTATTCGCTCGCCGTCGCCCGCGGCTGGGGCATCGGTTCGCCCGAAGACGATAACCCCGCCGGCCTGCTGTTCATAGCCATCAAAGACCGGAAATATTTCACGCACATAAGCAAAGACCTCGAGGACGAACTCCCGGACGGCGTCGTCGGCAGCCTCCAGCGGCAATTCCTCGTCCCCGAATTTCGCCAAGGAAATTATTCAAAAGGCATTACGGACACCATCGAGGCGTACATTGCCAGAGTCGAATTCATTCGCACCGGTGAAGGCATCGACCCTGCCAAACCAACAGCAGCGCCTACATCATCTGATTCGGAGGAATCGTCCTTCAGCTCCTTTTGCTGTCTGGCCATCATTCTTTTCATCATCCTGGTCATTATGTCGAACCGAGGCGGCGGTCGGAAATCAAAGGACGACGACGATCGCTGGGGCGGAGGATTCGGCGGCGGTGGCGGAAGCATGCTGCCGTGGATAATTCTCGGCGGATTAAGCGGCGGATCATCTGGCGGATCGTCTTCGTGGGGCGGTGGTAGTGATTGGGGTGGCGGCGGCAGCGATTGGGGCGGCTTTGGCGGCGGCGGCGATTTTGGTGGCGGCGGAGCTGGCGGAGATTGGTAAACGACAGGATCTAGAATGCAACAACACTTTGCACCTTTTATCGACGACTTAAAGGCGACTCACGGGCGCAATCTCGCCTCCGTCATCTTGTACGGTTCGGCCGCCGCGGGCGATTTCATCCCCAATAGGTCCGACTACAACATATTGATCGCACTCAATTCGATCGAGCCAAAAGATCTTCGCGATGCCCATGCCTGCGTTCGCGAATGGCACAAACTTGGCCATCCGGTTCCGGTCTACTTTACAGTGTCCGAGTTGCAGAACGCGGCCGATGTGTTCCCGATCGAGTTTCACCAGATGGCGGAGGCTCACAAGGTGCTCTACGGTGTCGACGTATTGAAGGGCCTGGAGATCCACGACGATTTCCTTCGGCATCAGGTAGAATATGAGCTTCGAAGCAAGGTTTTGCGGCTTCGGCGAGAGTACATTCCGGCGTCGGCTTCGGTTGATGGAATGAAACATCTGATGTCCGCAAGTCTGCCGACCATTGCGGCTTTGTTTCGGGCCGTTTTGCTTTTGCACGGAATCGAACCGCCGGCGACCAAACATGAGATCGTTGCCCGGACGGTTCAACATCTGAGGCTTGACGGTGTCGTATTTGAGAAGATATTTAATGTCCGAGAAAATAACTTCGCTGATATTCTCGACGAAACCTCGGCAAATGAATTATTCGGGCAGTATCTGAAGCAGATCGAGAAAGTCGTTGAATCGGTGGACGCGGTTAGCGAAACTATATAGCGGCCGCCGAAGGTTTTTGATCATAAATGTGACGTATTCGCGTCAAAGAACGGGAAGGAGAAACGAAATGAAAAGAGCAATACTATTGTCGATCGCAATTTTCGCCGCATTTGGCCTCAGCGGATGCAGCTACAATGAGCTGACGGCGAAACAGCAGAATGTGAAAGGAAAATGGGCAAATGTCGAGAGCACATTGCAGCGGCGTGCCGATCTTATTCCTAATCTTGTCGAAACAGCGAAGATGGCGGGCGTTCAGGAACAAGAGGTATTTGGACAAATCGCCGACGCTAGGTCGCGATTGTTGAATGCCTCCCAAGCACCGGGCCAGGCCGAGGGCGGCGACAAAACACCCGAACAACGGCAGGCAGTCATCGAAGCAAATAACAGCTTCGGTGGAACGATAGGCCGGCTGCTGAGTTTGCAGGAGAACTACCCGGTGCTTCGCTCCAACGAAGCTTTTCTTAAAGTGCAGGACGAGCTTTCCGGAACTGAGAATCGCATCAATACCGCGCGTTTGGATTTCAACGCGGCTGTTCAGGACTATAATACGACGAGAAATTCTTTTCCCGCTGTGCTGACGGCCGGCTTGTTAGGATTTAAAGAGGAGCCGAATTTCCAGGCTGACCCGAGTGCTCGTCAGGCTCCGAATATCGGCGATGCCAATTCGCTTCGACGCGAACAGGCACCTGCCGCTCCCGCTGCGCCCGTCGCTCCCGCTGCGCCTGCCAACAATTAAGCTGTAGAGGGTCAGAATCCGCGGGCACTACACATCGAACAGTGATCGCAAGGCTTGCCGTTCGGCTCGAACGTGCAAGCCTTTTCTTTGTCCGCCGCAGCAAACAACTCATCGACGATAGCTTCAGCAATTGAGAATCGGTTCATCGACGGATGCGGTGAATTTTGTCGGAGCTCGTCTGCCTCGACGCTATCAACCTGCCTCTGCAATTCGTCGAGTTTCAGGCGAAGCGACGCCAGATCCGTATTTATCAAAGTCGAGTCCATCATTTTCGTTTACGTCGTTTTGGCCTCGGCTTCTGCAAGATCAACGTAGTCGACCACTCCGACGATCGCCGAATCAATCGCAGCTCCCGGTTTGCCGGTTGCAGCAGTGGACGCTGACCAACCTTCTTGGGCGATGATCACGATATCGCCTTCGCCTGCGTTGACCGAATCCAGGGCCAAACAAGTGTAGCTCATGTCTTCCCCCTCGGGCGTGATCTGTCGGCAGAGCATAATGCGCGAGCCCTCATAACGCTGATTCTTTTGCGTTGCGACGACGTTGCCAATGACACGGGCGATCAGCATTATTTACGATTGCCTGTGGGATTGAGGACGTGGGCTTCGGAGTCGATAATACCAACGATCGTACAATCGGTCGGCGTCTCGTCGCGTTTGAATGGGAACGACGCTTCTTTGCCGCGACACCAAAACACTAATTCGCCGACCCCAGCACCGACCGCATCGAGCGCGATCATCGGACTTCCCTTTTCGATCAGGTCGGCATCCAGCGTCTGTACAAGCAGAAACTTTCGACCGTGAAGAGTTTCGTTCTTAACGGTCGAAACGACTGTACCGATGACGCGAGCGATCTGCATGTTATCTTCGCGATCTGAATGACCGTTCAGGCTTTTTGTAGGTCGCGTAAGCAACCGCGAGCAATGAAACTATCAAGACGAAGCTAAGCTCCATCCCGTTTCGCCCCGCACCGACGACGAACCAGCCTTCGTTCCAGTGGATCATGTAGATCCCAACCGCGAGTTGCGCGGCAAATATCAACGCGATGATCCAGGAGTAAAACCCGACGGCAAGTAGGACGCTGCCGATCAATTCAAAGAGTGTGATTCCCCAAGCGAGATAAAAGCCGATGGGTAAGCCTTGAGCAGAAAGAAATTCGCCAAATCCGCCAACAGTTCCATTCGATATACGAGCCGCCCCATGAATGAACATCACCGCAGCGATCAAAATTCGAATCGCTAATAGGGCTTGTGTGTACTTGTCACCGGAGAGCATCCTTAGTTCTGCCAATATTTAGCGGCCCGTTTCCGATGCAAGGTCGATCGTATCGATCACACCGATGATCGCCGAATCGATCGGACAGTCCTTGTTTCCTTCGGCCATCCGGGCTGACGATCCGCCGACAACTATTACTTTTTCGTGGTATCCGGCGCCGACCGTGTCTACGGCAACGACATAGCCGCTCTGATCGGTACCGTCAAGGTTGATCGGCTTTACGATAAGCAGCTTTTTGCCGAGCAGCCGTTCATCCTTTTGCGAGGATACGACAGTGCCGAGTATGCGTCCAATTATCATGTTTAGTGGTCAGCAATCGGTGGTCAGCGTACAGCGTCAGAACTTCTGACAACCGGCTGCTGGCCACTGACCACTATTTAAGAACTACCGGCAAGGCTTCATCGACGCTTGCGTGCGGCCGCGGTATGACGTGGACGCTGACGAGTTCGCCGACGCGACGTGCGGCGGCGGCTCCGGCGTCGGTAGCAGCTTTAACCGCAGCGACATCACCGCGGACGATCGCTGTAACGAAACCGGCACCGATCTTCTCATAACCGACCAACTGAACGTTCGCCGCTTTGACCATCGCGTCGGCCGCCTCGATCATCGCTACCAGACCTTTGGTCTCAACCATTCCTAATGCTTCCTGCATCTTTTATTGACTCCTGATTCTTCGGAAATTTGAAATGACTCGTAAGTTTAACCTAAGTTCGCCGCTTGGCTCAAAAGCTCGATCAATTCTTCGCGGGTAAATGAAATTTTCGCTCCGTTACCGGATGCGGAGGACGGATAATGGACATCGAGTTCACACGTGATCCCTGCATCATGCAGGTAGCCGCAAGCCTGGCATCGCGCGTTTTCTTTCAGATAACCGGCCTTTTCGCGGATGTTGATGAGTTTCTCGATCGCGTCCTGCGGAAGGTCATTGGCGCCGCCCAGAGCTTTGGCGAGGATAGCGATCCTTGCCGTGTGCTCAAGCGTCTCCAGCCGGTCGAAAGCCTGCCAGAGGTCATCGCCATACGCGACAGCACCGTGGTTCGCCATCAGCAGAGCATTGTGATGAGCGACGTACGGTTTCATCGCCTCGGTCAATTCGTCCGTTGAAGGCGTTCCGTAGTCTGTAAGTGGGACGCAGCCGAGTGTCAAAATAACTTCCGAAAGGATCGGTTTATCTATAGCGAGCCCGGCAACCGCAAACGCAGTCCCGTGCGGCGGATGCGCGTGGCAAACAGCCTTAACGTCCGGCCGCATTTTGTAGATCAGCAGATGCATCGCGAGCTCGGACGAAGCCCGCTTGTCAGACAGCGGCTTGCCTTCCATATCGGTCAATGCCAGCGAATCTTCCGTCATCCGCCCTTTGCATGTCATCGTCGGCGTCGCAAGCACCGTATTCTCGTCCAAGCGGATGCTTACATTGCCGTCCGACGAAACAACGTAGCTTCGCTCATAGAGCAATTTACCGATCTCGATGATCAATTTTCTGGCGGCAGATTCGTCCATACAAACAAGAAACCACAGATTAACACAACACCTCAATGTGCGTTAACCTGTGGCCTTAATTTTCGCAACGTCTAGCGAAGATCCGAACCGCGTGTGACTCCCCGCCCGACTGCCGTCGGAACAGGTTCGTCAGGGCCGACACGAAGAGTCTTCATCGGCATGACCCTACGCGGGCCGTTTTCTTCGTTCAACCGTTCGATCTCGAGCCGAGCTGCTTCAAGGTCCATCTTCAGATTCAGGAGTTCATTTCGCATCTCGCGATTGACTCGCTTTGTCTTCTGGCAACTATGCCGTTTGCCCCAGCTTCGATTCTTTTCGAATTCAAATGACGGAGCGGCTATCGAAACAAAAAAGCTAGCGATGAAAAGTCCCGCTCCAAAGGTCAGTGCGAATGGGATCGCTCGTTTTAGAATTGCTATTAACTGCATTTAACACCTCTTGATATTTACTACTTATGTTTACGTCGGCTGGCTGAGATCGGTTTCAGGTCGCCTTCGTTTAAATCCGCGGCACCGGTCAGGAAAAAGGAGAGGCTTTCAAGCGATGAAGTCAGGTCTACTGTTTTCAGCTTCACATCGCCGGAAACTTTTAGCGGGATCGGTGCAAAATTCAGTACCGCTTTTATTCCGGCTTGTACGATCTTATCAAGGACTTTCTGTGCTCGTTCGGCCGGAACGGCAATTACCGCTAGCTCTATCTTACCCTTTTTCACCACCGACGAAAAGTTTTTCATGTCAGAAATTTCTATTCCGCCTATTTTCTTACCGATCTTCTTCGCATCCGAATCAAAAAGCGCAGCCACTTCGAAATTTGTCCGCCGAAACCCCTGGTAATCTGCCAGCGCTGCCCCGAGACGGCCCGACCCGACAATGCAGACACGTATCGGCCGATCCAGCCCGAGGATCTTCGTGAGATGATCCCTTAGCTCTTCGACATAATAACCGACGCCGCGAACGCCGAGTTCGCCGAAATTAGCGAGGTCTTTTCGTATCTGAGCCGAGTTAAGATGAAATGTTTTTGCGAGGGCATCGGACGAGACGGTTTTTTGTCCGTGGTCGGCGAGGTCATTCAGGCAGCGAAGGTAAACGCTCAGACGATTGGTGGTGAGTTCCGAGATCTTTTCTGCCTTCATTAAATTCTAACTTAATCAGAATGAACGGCGATGTGCAAGCAAAGGCGCGTTCTGCGGAGAAGTGAGAAACCCCGTCTCCTGCCTTTGCGTTCTTCGCGGCTTTGCGTGAAACTTCTTTTGAAATCCTATGATCGCATTTCTGACCGGAAAGATTATTGAGAAGCAGGCAAACTCGGTCATTATCGACGTCCGCGGCGTTGGGTATGACGTTTCGATCCCGCTTTCGACGTTCTACGAGTTGGGCGAGGTCGGCGACGACGTTTCGCTTCGGATCTACACCTACGTTCGCGAAGATACGCTGCAGCTTTTCGGCTTCAAAACGTCGCGCGAACGCGATCTTTACCTAAAACTCATCTCCGTCCAGGGCGTCGGTGCAAAATCAGGCATCACGATGCTCTCCGGCATGAGCGCCGACGAAATAATCGCTGCGATCCGGACCGATAACCTTGCAAAATTGACCGCAATTCCCGGCGTTGGACGAAAGACGGCCGAAAGATTGGTTATTGAGCTTCGCGATAAGGTTGCCGAGCTCGCGTCGGGCGTTTCTGCCGGCACATCAATGGCCGCCGGTGCCGCGATCGGCGGCGAAGGCGTGATGGACGACGCCCTTTCCGCCCTGATAAACCTGGGCTACAAGAAAGACGCCGCCGAAAAGGCCCTGCAAAGTGCGATAAAGGACGGCACCGAGCTAAACGTACAGAAATTGCTCCGTGCGACTCTGCAAAGGCTGGCAAAATAGATCGCACAAACTAAAAATATCGCTCGAGAAGTAACCTTCGTCGACAGAGGAAAAGGTTTTGTCACCAGACATCTAAGCTTCGTCGCCTGATATCTAGCTTTTGTCAGCCGACATCTTACGTTTGTTCACTGATATGTAACGATTATCAACAGATATCTAGATTTCGTCGACTGATATCTAAGATTATTCGACTGAGATCTAAGGTATGTCGTATGAGAAAAAGGTTTTCGGACGGCCGGAGAATGTTTTTTGCCCACAGAAGAGGTTTGTGAGGCCGCAGAACAAGTTTGTGAGGCCGCCGATAAACCTTATGAGGCGGCAAAACTAGCCTGTGAGGCAGCAAAAGAAGTCTGTGAGCCCGCCGAAAACTATTGTGAGGCAGCAAATCTAACGTGTGAGCACGCTCACGAAAGTTCCGAGCACGCTCGAAAGATCTCTGCGGCAGAAATATGGGCCGATCTGATTCCGATTTAGCTCCAAATGCTTAAACTGATCGCTTCATTTCGCGGAGATCTCGCGTCACTCGACCCAAAAGCCGTATTTGCGTTGGTATATGCGGCGTTTGGGCTGACGTGTATCTATTATTTTAAGGATCAGAACGCGGTCGCGGCCTTCTTGGATGGCACTTTTCTGTCGAATTTTGGTGATTTCATCGCGCGTTCGCCCGAAAATAACCTGCCCGCCCTCGGTTGGTGGGTGTTTATCGTCACGCTTTTCTATTTTCTGCTGCCCGCTTTGGTAATAAAGTTCGTTTGGCGGGCGAGATTGCGGGATTTCGGGCTGAAGTTCGCGATCGAGGACGGTTTCTGGAAGCTGCTCGGCTTGTGTACGGCGGTCATGCTGCCGATAACTTACCTAATGTCGCTGACGGAAGGCTTCGCGGCAAAGTATCCGTTCCTCGTTCTCCACAACGGCGAGCCGTACGTCGGCGGGACGCTGATGGCGTGGGAACTGATATACTTTATTCAGTTCTTTGGGCTCGAATTTTTCTTTCGCGGCTTTCTGGTGCACAGCCTCAAACCGTCGCTCGGGCTCTATTCGATCTTTGTGATGACCGTGCCGTATTGCATGATCCATTTCAGCAAGCCGATGCCCGAAACGCTCGCCGCCATCGCCGCCGGAATTTTTTTGGGCTGGCTTTCGCACAAGAACGGCAGCATCTGGCTCGGCTTGATCTTGCACTGCATGGTCGCATTCTCAATGGACATCTTCGCCCTACACGCGAAAGGACTTTTATTTTAGATCGCTCATCAACGCAAAGTCGCAAGGGCGCAAAGACGCCAAGGAATTCCCTTAAGATCTTTGACGATCCGACTTTCTTCGAACAATAGCCGAATGCCCTTTGCGTCTCAGCGTCTTTGCGTTAAAAATTAGTTCAGTGGCAACACCAGCAATCATCGACATCCGTGACGAAAATCTCTCGCCCGAGGAAGCAAAGCTCGAGGCGACGCTTCGGCCTGCTCAGTTGGCGGAGTACATTGGCCAGGCGAAGGTGAAGGATAACCTTCGCGTCTTCATGAAGGCCGCGTTGAAACGCCGCGAGGCGTTGGACCATATCCTTTTAACCGGTCCGCCCGGCGTCGGTAAGACCACGCTTTCAAATATCGTCGCCAATGAAATGGGTGCCTCGCTGAAATCCACCGCCGGCCCGATCATCGAAAAAGCCGGTGACCTCGCCGCGATCCTGACGAACCTCGAAGAAGGCGACGTGCTGTTCATCGACGAGATCCATCGGCTCAACCCGGCGATCGAAGAGATCCTTTATCCTGCGATGGAAGATTATTCGCTCGACATAATGATCGGCCAGGGCACCGCCGCCCGCTCCATCAAGCTCGAACTGCCGAAATTCACGCTTGTCGGTGCAACCACGCGCCCGGGAATGATCACCGCTCCGCTCCGCGGCCGCTTCGGCATCATCTTTCATCTGGATTTTTACGGCATTGATGAGCTTCAGCAGATCGTCGAGCGTTCGGCGAAGATCCTTGAGGTGGAGATTGATCCAACAGGCTCTAACGAGATCGCCCGCCGCTCGCGTGGGACGCCGCGCATCGCCAACCGTCTGCTCCGCCGTGTCCGCGATTACGCCGAGGTCGATCACGACGGCAAAATTACCGAATTCGTCGCCAACGATGCTCTGAATCGGATGGAAGTCGACACTTACGGCCTCGACGAACTCGACCGCAAACTGCTGATGACTATCATCGAAAAGTTCGACGGCGGCCCGGTCGGCCTCGGCACGATCTGCGCTTCACTTCACGAAGAGAAAGATTCCGTCGAAGAAATAATCGAACCGTACCTTCTACAGATCGGCTTCCTCAACCGCACGCCACGCGGCCGGATGGCAACACGCCTCGCCTACGAACACTTCGGCCTCGACCTTCCCTCCAAAGCAGTCGCCCCAACGCTTTTCGAGTAGTTTTGCTCAATTCGCTTGCATTCGGGATAATAGCGATTATGTTCAAAGCAATTCGGGTGTTCCCGCTGATCGTTTTTCTCTCCGCAATCACCGTTTTTTCGCAGAGTCAGTTTGAGGGTTACAACATCATCGTCGATGTCCCGACCGAGCATAGGTCCGCAACTTGCGCGGTCCGATACGTTCCGCCAACGACGACGATTACCGTCACCGACCTTGACGGCACAACCCCGCTCGCGATCAAAGCCTGCGATGGTTCGGGTTCGAGGTTGATATCGAGCACAGCGAACAGTGCGACCTTTCGCTCTGATGCTGCGACCAACAAATGGTGCTTTCGCGGCGAAGATAAAAGCTACCGTGTCTCCTTCTCCGGCGATCAGTTTTCGGGTGCTGTCGACTACATTTGGGTCGATCAAACCGACGAACGAACGGCCGGATTCTTTAACATTCGTGACTTCGGTGCCCGCGGCGACGGCCAGACCGATGACACTGCCGCGTTCAAAAGTGCGATGGCCCAGATCGCATCGAACAACGGCGGCACCCTGGCGGTCCCCGACGGCGAATACATAATCACTTCGCCGGTCGCCTTGCCCTCAGGGCTGGTAATGCACGGAACGAACGGCCTGCATTCGATGGCGTCGACAAGCGACGTTACGCGAAAGAATCCGACGCGGATCACGCTCCGCGGCACAAACCGCGCCCTTTTCGAGATCGGTGAATGCACCGAGGGCGTGACCATCCGTGACGTCGAATTGTTCGCCCAAAGCAACGTCGGGACGAGCGGGATCGAGGCCAAAGGAGCTTATATCTCGTCGCAAGGTTTCGTCTTTGACCGGATGACGTTTCAGGGCTTCAACCGCGGCATCCATGCCTATGGCCTGCCGCAAACGAATCTGAACTGGCAGTTCGATTACGTAAAGATCAACAACACCCGATTTATCTACAACCGCGACACGGGCCTTTTCGCCAACATGCGTAACTCTGACTGGAAGATCTCCGGCAGTTTGTTCATCAATCCGCGGCGGCAAGCCGGCCAAAACGCCAACTCGATGCATTTCGAACGCGTCGGCATGGTTCTGGTCCAGGACACTTTCGGCGGCGGACTCGGAAAC
>JBBQTV010000063.1:0-17498 GCA_038212935.1 Pyrinomonadales bacterium
AAAACGGATGACGCCGCCGAGACTTGATCAGCTCGATCGGTGCTTAGTCGCTCACATCTTCGGATGTTGAGCCTCGTTGCCGGGAACGTAACCGGCGGTGGAGGAAAAGCCACCGAACAAAAAACCTAATGACATCTGGCACCTAGAGTGCAGTGAGCGGCTTCGGCCTCTCTGATGTTGACCGGAGAATGGTCTCCCCGCTGAGACGCTTCGGGATACAAAATCTGCGAAATTACCGTGTACATGGTGTTTCGCAACCCTTTCAGAACACTTCGGTGTTCAGTCAGGTTGACGATCGCGTCGTTTCAATTTATTGAGACGACGCTTTCGTCGTTTTGGGCGGCTACAAAGTAAAAAACGATTTTACCTCTTCGCCGCAACCCCGTAGAATAAGGTTAATGTTCATTGATCGCGTCAAGATAAAGATAAAAGCCGGTGACGGCGGCGATGGCGTCACCGCGTTTCGGCGCGAGAAATTTGTTCCCCGCGGCGGCCCGTCCGGCGGCGACGGCGGCGTCGGCGGCGACGTTTGGATGGAAGCGACCGGCGGCCTGAATACGCTTTTACACCTTCGTTATAACCCGGAACATAAGGCCGAGCGCGGTAAGCATGGCGAGGGCTCGAACCGCCATGGCCGGGACGGCGAAAGCATTACGGTAAATGTCCCTGTTGGGACACAGGTCTTTGACGCCCAAAGCGGCGAACTGCTTCACGATTTTACCGAGGCAGGGCAGCGATACCTTGCGGGCAAAGGCGGAAAGGGCGGATGGGGAAACTCCCATTTCGCAACATCGACTCGCCGCGCGCCGAAGTTTCACTACACAGGCCGTCCCGGCGACGAGAAGGAGCTCCAGCTTGAGCTAAAGCTAATAGCCGACGTAGGCCTGGTCGGATTTCCGAACGCCGGCAAATCGACGCTGATCAGTGTCATATCCGCCGCCAAACCGAAAATCGCCGATTATCCGTTTACAACGCTTGAGCCGAATCTGGGCGTGGTCGATATGGGCGACTTTCGCACATTTGTCGTTGCCGACATTCCCGGCCTGATCGAAGGAGCCTCGGAAGGTGCGGGCCTCGGCGATCGATTTCTACGGCATGTAGAGCGAACAAAATTGATATTGCACCTTGTCGACATCTCCTCCATCTCCGGCCGCGATCCCGTCGAGGACTATGAGATCATCAACCGTGAACTTGCGAACTATAATAAGGACCTAGCCGACCGCCCGCAGATCGTGGTCGCAACAAAGATGGATGCCCTTGACGATCCCGAACGTCTCGCTACTTTGAAAAAAGCCGTAGAAAAAGAAAACCGGGAGTTTTTCGAGATCTCGTCCGTTACCAACGCAGGCGTAAAGCAGCTTGTTAACCGCGTCGCCCAGTTTTTGCTTGAAATGAACGAGGTTGAAGCGGCTGGGACGGCGTGATTAATGGTGCGGCGACGGATCCTAGACTATCGAACGAATGACGGTTCTCGGTACTTTGCGGAACTACCGGAAACTATCTTTTTTGACCAGTTGAAGGCTCATGCGGAGAGGCTCGATGGTCTCGTTGTCACAAATTTCCTGACGGATTGGATCACCGAAGTGTGGTTGGACTTCGAGTTCAATGAGCATCGATTCACGATCAACAATCAGTTTGGCGAGTATTGGTTTTTCGTGGATGATCCTGAATGCCCGGGCGAATTCCTAAATATAGTTTATGACCATTTCAGATCAATTTTGTCCCCAATGAAACGCATCGCATATTTCGGCGGTACCTTCGACCCTATCCATAGCGGCCATTTGACGATCGGCTCGACGCTCACAGACGTATTCCACCTAGACAGATTCGTCTTCTTGCCTGCCTTTCACGCACCCCACAAACCCGAGCGGCCGCCAACATCGGCCTTTCACCGCTATGCGATGCTTTGCCTTGCGACACAAAACCACCCAAACATGAGCGTTTCGACGCTTGAGCTTGAAACCGGCGAACGGCGCTACACGATCGACACACTTCCCTTGCTGCACGAAATTCATCCCGATACAGAATTATTTTTTGTAATGGGTGCGGATTCATGGATCGAGATCACAACGTGGCGGGAATGGGAACGCGTGTTGCTTGAGGCAAACCACATTGTTGTGAGCCGTCCGGGATATGAGATATCAACTGGGCATGTGACCGATGAAGTGCGAAAGCAAGTAATTGACGTGCGAGGTGATCGTGCGACGTCGGTCGGCCAGGACGACAACAATAACAAATTCATATACCTTACGGATGTAGTTGAGTTTGATGTTTCCGCGACGGCACTTCGTGACGATCTGAAAGACGGCGACCTTGAACGAAAGGATGATATTCCGGCCGAGGTTGCAAAATACATCGAAAAATACGAACTTTATATCTAATGGAAGAAACTCAAGAAAAACTTCTCGCTCGTGATTCGGTCAAGATCGAATTGGCACAGAGCAATACGCCATTCGACGAACTTGACGAGGAGATCAAGTTGGCCGTCGCATGTGCGGCCGATAAGAAAGCCCAAGATCTGACGGCCCTCGACCTACGCGAGATCGCGAGTTTCACGGAATTCTTCGTTATCGCAACGGGTACAAATGTGCGTCAGGTCCAGGCGATCTCTGACGAGATCAACGAACAGTTGAAGAAGCAGCATGGCCGCAAAGCGGTCCGCATTGAGGGCTACAACGCCGGTGAATGGGTCTTGTTGGATTACGGCGACTTCATTTTTCACATCTTCAATGCGGAGGCCCGCGAATTTTACGACCTTGAACGCCTCTGGCGAGATGCCCGTCGAGTGGATCTTGAGCTTGTATAGTTCAACCTTGGACCGGATCCATTATCGATCACCTAGATGGGATTTCTAGCTTTAGAAATAATCATTGTTGTCGTTCTGATCATTGCCAACGGCATCTTTGCGATGTCCGAGATGGCCCTCGTCTCCTCCCGCAAATCCCGCCTCCAGCAACTTGCCAATGAAGGAAGCGCCTCCGCACAGGCTGCGCTGGATCTGGCAAATCACCCTGATCGGTTCCTCTCTACGGTCCAGATAGGGATCACTATGATCGGCATCATCGCCGGTGCGTTCGGCGGAGCTACGCTTTCCGGCCACCTTGCGACATTGATCGGTGAGAACATACCGTCACTGGCACCGTACGCGACGGCTATCGGATTCACGCTTGTGGTTGCGGCGATAACTTATCTGTCGCTGATCGTCGGCGAACTCGTGCCGAAGCGCATCGCCCTGACGATGCCGGAAACGATCTCGGCCTTCATGGCCAAGCCGATGTCGGTACTCTCCAAGATAGCGAGCCCTCTCGTCTGGCTACTGAGCATTTCTACAACTAGCATATTTAGGCTGTTCGGCATTGATCGGCCAGTCGATCAACCCGTCTCCGAGGAAGAACTAAAGCTTCTGATCGCCCATGGTACGACTGCCGGCGTTTTCGAAGCCACGGAACGAGACTTGGTAGAGCGTGTTTTTCGGCTCGGCGACCGACGCGCTGTATCGTTGATGACGCCGCGGCCCGATCTTTTCTGGCTGGATATCAACGACAATGAAGAGCAAATACTCGCTGAGATCGCGGGAGCGAAGTATTCTCGGTTCCCGGTCTGCGACGACCAGATCGACAATGTCGTCGGAATTGTGAAAGCTAAGGAATATTTGGCCGGCAAGCTGCTCCATCCGGAATCGACCATCAGAGACTATCTGACGAAACCACTGTACGTTCCTGAAACTTCGACTGCATTCCAACTCCTCGCACTTCTTAAGAAGGAAAACACCCACGTTGCCTTCATAATCGACGAATTCGGTGCGATCGAAGGTTTGGTTACAAGCAACGATTTTCTGGAGGCACTTGCGGGTGAGCCCATAGCATCAGAAAGCGACGAGGCAATGATCTTGGAACGCTCGGATGGCACGTTTTTGGTTGACGGTTCGCTTTCGATCCATGACTTCGTTTCGCGCACCGGATATAAACTGGCCGAAGGCGTCCCGCGAGATTATCAGACACTCGCCGGGTTGTTGCTACAGTTGTTTGGGCATATTCCCGCGACCGGCAACACTGTAGAATCGAGCGGTTTCAAGTTTGAAATAGTGGACATGGACAGGCGGAGAATCGACAAGATCCTTGTCACTGACCATCGAAATGCCGGAGAAGACCGATGAAATTTCGATTCCTTTGGATCGGCAAGACACGCGATAGACATTGGCGCGGCCTTCAGGACGAATATCTCGGCCGCCTTGAGCATTTCGTCAAATGCAGTGTGGTCGAGATAAAAGAATCCGCCCCGCACGAAGGCCCGGAAGCGGAAGCGAAGAAGTTTCTAAAGCACTGGCCCGAAGACTCATACGTCGTTCTCCTCGATGTGAAAGGGCGAACGCTCAGCTCGCATCAGCTGTCATCGGAAATCGCGAATTGGCAGGATCGAGCGATGAAGGAAATCACCTTCCTTATAGGCGGCGCTGAGGGAGTTACTCCTGAGCTTGCTGAAAGGGCCAATGATAGGCTATCCTTATCGTTTCTGACTTTTACGCATGACATGAGTCGTGTGCTCTTGTTAGAACAGCTTTATAGAGCGTTTTCGATAATAAAAGGGTTCCCCTATCAAAAATGAGTAAACTGAATTTGAAAGAGATCAAGAAGAAGCTTCAAGCCGAAAGAGATCTTCTGATCGAAAAATTGAAAGGCAATGACCTTTCGGTAGATGACTCCGAAACGCCGGACCCGGTCGATCTTGCGGTCCGCAATTATTCAAAGAATGTCATGCTTGCCGTATCGGAGAACGACAGCAAACAGCTTGCGTTGATCGACGAGGCCGTTTTGAGGATCGACGACGACGAGTATGGCACCTGCCAGAATTGCGAGAAAGAAATAAATCCTAAACGACTTGCCGCCATTCCCTGGGCCCGCTATTGCCTGGACTGCCAGGAATTGGTCGAAAAGGGTTTGCTCGACGAAGAATAGTAGTCAGGACACGGTAATACTGGTTTATCGAGAATGCGAGGAATGATCGCAAATTCGCTTTTGTCGATCCTTTACCCTCAACGCTGCACATATTGCAGCAATCTCGTCGTTGAATACAGCGACGGAGTAGCGTGCTCAGACTGCTGGGCAAAGACAAAATACTTTACGGGACTCGAAACGCTCTGCACAAAATGCGGAGCGTTTTTGCATGATGCGGAGCCGCTTTTCGAAACGTACTGCCAAAGCTGCGACGGACACGTCTATGATTCGGCCAGAGCAGTGGGCGTTTATCACTACGGGATCGCGGCGGCTGTAATCCACCTGAAGTCGACGCCTAAACTCGCTCCGCGACTTCGGCGGGAAATAGGCATTTCATTCCGCCACTGGTTTTCCGAAAAGCCGACATTGATCGTTCCGGTGCCTCTTTCGGCTCAGCGAATGCAAGAACGCGGCTTCAACCAGGCCGCGGTGATCGGCAGGATGGTCGCCGAGTCTTGCGGTATTCGGTTAGATGAGCATAGCCTCGTTCGGAAGTTCCATACACCTATCCACCGCGTTGCGATGGACGCGAAGTCACGCGAACTATCAGTGAAAAACGCTTTTGAGATAAAGCGGAGATCGCTCATCGATGGGCAGCACATCGTCCTCGTTGATGATGTTTTTACAACGGGTGCGACAGCCTCGCAATGTGCAAGAGCTCTAAAAAAGAGCGGCGCGGCCCGAGTGGATGTTTTCACTCTCGCCCGCGCCGTCTCTTCAAAGCTCTGATACTCGGTTATGGAACATCGTAATTTGGTATCGGAAGGTCGCCCTCCAGGCCAAATTTCGTGATCGACACCGTAGATGTCTGGCTTCTTCGCACGTACCAGAGCCCGCTAGACGGCCTAAACACCGCCACGTCGTCGCGGAAATCTCCGTCATAATCGCCAACGACCGGAATATCGCCTGACAGGCCCCACTGAGTGAACACGACGGATGAATTCGAGCTTAGGAGCGTGTACCACACACCGTTCGACGGACGAAAGACTGTAAGGTCGTTCTTAAGGTCACCGTCAAAATCGCCGGCGGCAGGTATATCTCCGTTTGAGCCAAATTGAGCCTGGAACCAGCTCCCGTTCGAACTATTCAACCGATACCACACGCCGGTCGATGGCCGCCAGATCGCTAAATCGTAACGTCCGTCACCATCAAAATCGCCTGGAGTGGGGATGTCACCATCCAGTCCAAATGGGGTCTCCTCAACTTCTGAATCACTTGAGCGGTATTTGTACCAGACGCCGGTTGACGGACGGAAAAGCACGAAGTCAGCCTTGCCGTCGCCATCGTAATCTCCCGCAGCCGGAACGTCGCCAGCGGCACCAAACTGGAAAGCCCCGAAAGTGGAATCGCTGCTTCGAAGGTAATACCAGACGCCGGTGCTAGGCCGAAAGACAGAGATGTCCGCCTTATAGTCACCATCAAAGTCTTTGGCCGTCAGTATATCTCCATCTAGGCCGAATTGTTGGATCGTCACGCTCGCGTCCTGACTTTTCAACAGATACCAGAGCCCTGTAGAAGGACGAAAAACGCCGATCTCGGTCTTCAGGTCGCCGTCGAAATCGGCTGAGGTCTTATTGCCGATTATTTTGTCTATGGTCCCGGTCGCCGTTCCGCCTAGTCCTACGACATAAAGCTCCCCGTCCTCGTCTTCGCCAAACGATGAAATACTTCGTGATGTATCCTGCAATAACGTCTGCTGGCCATTTCGCCACATCAGGACCTCGCCCGAACAGTAATCGCCGTAGATGTAGGCTCCCTGCGGCAATGCATTCTGCACGCCCCGATAGACGTAGCCGCCGGTGATCGAACAGCGTCCGCCGGCACGAGCATAATCAAAGACCGGCATCGTAAAATTCGCCGGCACGCACAGGCTCGGGTCCAGACCAGTGCAATTAAAGCCTTCATAGACTCGCCAGCCGTAATTCCCGCCAAGGTTAATGATCGACACCTCTTCGCGTGAGCCTTGGCCTACATCGGCTGCCCAGAGTTGATTTGTTCCGCCGCGATCAAACGACCATCGCCACGGATTACGTACGCCAACCGCGTAGATCTCGTCCGCTCCGTTTACGCCGATGTAAGGATTATCGGCCGGGATCGTGTATGCCGGATTCGGATCTTCGTCAGTTGAATTCGGAGTAATGCGTAGGAATTTGCCAAGCAACTCGTTTATATTCTGCGCTCTGTTGCCGGGATCGTTCCCCGATCCGCCGTCGCCCATTCCGATATAGAGGTTGTAAACTCCGGGGGCATCCTCACGAAAGCCGATCATTCCACCATTATGGTTCGAGAACGGTTGGGGAATCGTCATTAGAATTCGTTCGCTGTTCGGATCCCCGATCGAGTTGCCGTTGATAGCCTTAAAACGCGAGATGACAGTCGCACCGTCCGAAAGACGAGTGTAGTTAACAAAAAAATAGCTGTTCGTTGCGAACTGTGGGTGAAAGGCAAGCCCAAGCAGCCCGCGTTCACCACCTGATAGGACTCGAGTGTTAATGACCATAAAATTGGTCAATGTAGACGAGCCAATAGGAGCCACTTTGATAGTGCCCGCCCGTTCGACGATGAAGATGCGGCGCGTACCGTCCTTGGCATTCGTCAATAGAACAGGCGAACTAAGACCCGAAAAATAGTTGGTCTGCAATCTAAATGGAGGTGCACTCTGCGCCAGAGCGACAGCCGACAAACTCGTTGTGAATGCGACGAACAATACCCATGTTCGAAAATTTCTCATACGTAACCTCATAAATGATCCTATTTCCAGTCATCAGCGAACGGGATCATTCGATAAACCGCTAGCCGCTAGCCGACAACATGGCCGGAGAAAAGCGGGAAGCTTTTAGCCATGACCGGAGATGGATTCACCGATCCAAATAAGCTTGAGGAAAAGGTCTGACGAAATTGTATCGCGGCGCTGAATACTAAAGCAATCAAAGCCGGTAGCGAACACGACTTTGGCGAAGGATACGTTCGTTCGGGTCATTTGCCTGAAGCCGGAGCGTTACATCGGCGGTCATCGACATTGAGGCGGCGGAACCCTTGATCAGTTGTTTATAGCCCGCCGCAGCAATCATCGCCGCGTTGTCGGTCGAAAGATGCTTTGAAGGAAAATAGACCGGTAACCCCAACCTTGCGGCGGCTGCCTCGGCAGATCGCCGCAAATCAAGATTACACGCAACCCCGCCAGCTACGATAAGTGTTCTTGGCTCGTATTTTTCCGCCTGGCTTTCGACCGTGGTAACAAGAGCATTAACGACCGATGCCTGAAAGCTAGCCGCCAAGTTGGCTAAGGCAGTTTCACGTTCGACGGAACCCTCGATCGGAAGCGGATTTTCGCGGAGATATTTAGAAACTGCAGTCTTGAGGCCGCTAAAGCTAAAATCTGGTGTGCCGTCTGAGATCTTTGCTTTAGTAAAGCGCACCGCGTCGGGATCGCCCTTCAATGCCAGTTGTTCGATCGCTGGCCCGCCGGGATAACCAAGGCCAAGCATTTTAGCTACTTTGTCGAAAGCCTCGCCTGCCGCATCGTCACGGGTGCGCGAAATGATCTTGTACACGCCTTCTTCGGGAATGTGGAAAAGATTGGTGTGTCCGCCGGAAACGATAAGTGCCAAAGCCGGATACTGAACCGGCGGGTTGTCGAAGGCGACAGAATAAACGTGACCCTCGATATGATTGACCCCTACGATCGGAAGATTCAGTCCAAAAGCTAATGCCTTCGCATAACATACACCGACCAGCAGCGAACCTATCAGCCCCGGGCCCTGCGTCACGGCTATGCCATCAACATCCTTCAGCGACATCGATGCATGTCGGAGTGACTCAGCGACGATCGGCTCGATCTTTGCTAAGTGTTCCCGCGAGGCGAGTTCAGGCACGACGCCGCCGTATGGTCGGTGCATTTCGATCTGGGAAGAGATCACTGACGAAAGGATCTCATTACCGTCGCGCACAACTGCTGCTGCGGTCTCATCGCATGAACTTTCAATGCCGAGAACTATCACATGTTTAGATTAACAAGTTCGCGGATCAATGAAAAAGACAGCGCTCAGGCTGCCCTTCTGATAATTCTTTCACCGAATGCGGAAAATGGGCGTCCAAATTTCGGACGCCCCAATGTCGCGGAGAACGCGACCAGACATTTCACATTCCACTCGGTCTTACCCTTGTAATGTGAGCTGCAAACTTCAGCGTTTATTATGGGCGAGCGGGAGCATTTGTCGGAGACGGAGTGGGATTACCATCAGACGCCAGTTTGATCACCCCGGCGAAAAATAAGATAGCTGTTATCAAAATGATGCCTCCGATACTAAAGAATGCCCAATGCACTCCTCTAAAAGCTTTCGCTGTATCTTCCCTAACAACTTCGTCTTCGCCATCGACCGTTATAACCTGTTTCGACATAATTTCTCCGGATGTAGTACACACCAAACTTTCACAGCTCAATAATGCAAAGTGTGTGCCAGACGACGGAAAAGGCGATTTAACGGAGTTGATTAGGAATTAAGGGACGGATAAATCCAGCTCGCGTTCGTGGTGTACGATTTTCATTCACCCGATCGAAGCCAACCGTTAGTGGATCAGAAGAGTATGGTGGCAGTTATTCCCAATCGGCAAGCCACTTCTTCATCTGCTGGATCTCATTGGATTGATCCTTCACGATAGTTTCCGCAAGTAACTTCAGTTCTTTCCGAGGAGCCACGCCTTGGGTGGTTCCTAAGAGACGATTCGACATAGTCACGGCTCCTTCATGGTGGAGAATCATTTGACGAGCGAACTCGGCGTCAAACTCATTGCCCGACAGAGCGGAGAGTTTTAACATATCCATTCCCCTCATTCCGGTCTCCATTCCTGGAAATGCCGCGTTGAATGCGGGCTGAGCGTCCTTATACCATTCATCTCGCCACCGCTTCATCTGCGTGATCTCCCGGTCTTGTTCGGCAATAACTGCCTTCGTAAACTGCTTCATTTCTGGCCGCCCGGCATTTGTGTCGCCAAGCTTTGCCATATCTATCGCCCCCTGGTGATGGACGATCATCGTATCGAGAAACTGGAGTTCCAATGGTGCTTCAGCGGCGCCCGGCGAGCTTTCCATTTGCGAATGATCCATCGAGCTGTGATCCATTGTGGAATGGTCAGTCGTCGAATGGTCATGTCCGGAATGGTCGTCTGTTGTGACCGTCGCGCCGCATCCGATAAGAAAAAAAGCAAACAAAACAACGATGGCATATTTCATATCTAGATAGTATTCAAAGCGGCAACGAAAGTTAAGCAGTGGCGGATGGCATGTTTGCAGCCTGTCGCGCTCTTTGATATAAGTCTCTAATCCGTGTGGTGCCAAATATGCTTCGAAAGATCCTTGCCGGCTTAGCCGGTATCCTTATCGCAAATGCGACATTCATTCTGGCCAGAAACCTGACCGGACTCATTTTTGGCGTGCCTGCGGAACTAAATCCGAACGAGGCCCAGGGCTTGTCAGCCTCATTCGCGGACCTTCCCGTGGGGGCGTTCTTGCTTCTTCTAGCCGGATACGCACTCGGCAGCTATCTCGGCGGTTTTTCAATGAACAAGATCTCGCGTTGGAATTCGCTGATCCTACCGTTGGTCCTCGGTATTATGGGAACCTTGGGCTGGGTGGCGGAGGTCGTCGGGTCGCAATTCCCCGCCTGGGTCGTGATCATAGGATTCTTTTGCTTCATCCCGTTTGCTCTTCTGGGCTATCGGTCGTCCAGTTAAACGGCCCACAATCTCTCTCTTAAACCTCGCGAATGGAAGCCGGAGGAGTCACCGAATCACGTGCATTATTTCGAAACGCAACGCTCGGGGATGGCGATCACATCGATGCAGCATTTCCCGCCATTACGTACTCAATGTTCATGGGCCGACATTCTCGGTATCCGTCCGACCGCCCACTCCGCCAGGGCGTGCATCGTCGCCTGACCAAGAGTAAAACACAAGGATCATCGTAACGCCGATCAAAAAGATGGCCGCAAAAACTATCGCCCACAGCTTCGTTGCTGATTTAACGCTGCGTTCCTCGGTACCGATACTAGTGTCATATGCTGTTCTATCTGCCATAGTGTTTCCTCTCTATGGTCATGTTTGACCGCAAGAGCTATGCCACTTACATTGACCTATGCACCTCAATAGAAACGCCACGCCGGCCGATGATCCGCCGCAAGCTGTTGTTTGGTCAGAATTGCCCGCACCATCTCTACCGGGATCGAGCCCTCTTTCAATATCGCGTCGTGGAATTCGCGATCGGTCATCTTCTTTGATCCGACTAGATCGCGATGAAGCTGATAAAACTGCAGACCGCCCATCATGTACGCCATTTGATAGAGCGGCCCGTAATCGCCTGAAAACGAACGTCGCACTTCTGCAAGAGCGTTCTCGCGTTCGTGTCCGACCTTGTTAACGAGCAGATCGACGCATTGTTCCGGCGTCCATTTTCCTAGATGAAAGTTTAACGAAAAAATTATCCGTGCGGCACGATGGGAACGCCAGAACAGCGCCCCGATCTTGTCCTCGGGGGTTTTAACAAATCCCCGGTCCCAGAGCAGGAATTCCCAATACAAGGCCCAACCTTCGCCCCAGAATGGAGTTCGGAAGGTAGACCGATATGTCCGGTACCGCCGATTCATAAACTGCTGCATGTGATGGCCAGGAATCAACTCATGATGAGTAACGGCGCGGGCAAAATGCGGGTTGTTGCCCCGAAGCGACATCATTTTCTGCTCATGCGTCATCGTATCCGTGGGATAGGCGACCAAAATCGTTTCTCCGCCCAAGAAAAATGGAGCGATCAACTGACGCTCCGGCGACATCATCTCCATTCGCCAGGTCTCCTCCGCTTCGCGAGGGACCGTCAGCAGGTCGTTCTTTTTAACGTAGTCGATCGCTTCGAGTGCAAAGTCGCGGATCAATTCAGGCTGTTTCCCGGGCGCGACATATTTCTGCTTGACCGCTTCGATGGCCTTCATGTAGTCGTCACCGAAGCCCATTTCCCGCGAGGCTTTCTTCAATTCCGCAACAAACCAATCGAATTCCTTGTTTGCGATCTCGACAAGTTCCTCGGGCGTGTACGGTATCATCTCGAACTTCAGTTCATTGATGAGCGCTTCCCTTCCTATCGGGTCGCCGATGATCGTTGTTTTATCGTCGGGTGCGATCCCAACGAGTTTGCCCGAAACGTACTCCGAATATTTCTGAAGTGCGCTCTCAGTGGCCTCGTATGGCTTTTTGTTCCACCACGAAAACTGCGGATCGTAACCATTATGAAAGTTGTACCAATTGCGAAGAGTGGAACGGAGCGATGCTATCATTCGGACGGACCGGTATGCTACCGCACGAGCGGGCTTCGGTGTAGCACCGGATTCAAATGCATTCTGAGTCTCAGTTATCCGGCGAGCTAGCAAATCGAGCATCGCGGCGCTCTTCTCGGCATCGATCGTCTCCAGCCGCCGTCGTTGGTCTTCGAGATCGCTGATCACACTGGCAAATGGAAGGATCGAGGCCATTTCGTCCAGTTGCCGAGAAGTTCGTTCTAGTTCCTGCGATTCTCGACGGAGATGGTTCTGGAAAAGGATATGATCGACCTGCTCATGGTGTTCTAGTTGCGAAAAATTGATCTGCCCCAGATCCGCCAGGCGGTCAGAATAGAGCTGATGGAATCGCTTCCGCCGGGCCTGTGACGTTTCGGCTGAATAGAAACGACCCAAAGCCCCGCGGTCCTGCTCGTAGTGCTCGATCATCTGTCGAAGACGCGAGGGCGTCTCGGCCGACTGTTGAGCGGCTACGGAGAAATTTGAGCTGATAAAGGATGTTAGAATGAGGCCTAAAACGCTTAGGCGCTTGAGTAGATCTTGCTTCATGGTGACAATGGATTCTTTCGAATTTGACCGATTCGAAGGAATGATATCACGCAAGAGCCAGATCGAGTTAAGAAGGTTATGCTGCAAGTCGCTTACGTGTACGCTTTTGGCGATACATTTCTTCGTCAGCTTGTTGGACAAGTTCGTCGACCGAAAGATCCATGTCGATATTGACCTTTATCAAGCCCACGCTGAGACCGATCTTGTAAGGCTTACCACTGGATTCGTTATATTTGTCCAGGCTTTCCTCTAGACGCGCGCGGAGTCGGTCGGCGACCTCGTCGATCGTGTTTATCATCATCGCTGTAAACTCGTCACCACCAGGCCGCGCGATAATGTCGGCATCGCGAAATGTGTTAACAATGATCTCGCCTGCTTGTTTGATGGCTTTCGACCCCTCGAAGTGTCCGTAGCGGTCATTGATAGTTTTAAGATCATCCATGTCGGCAACCATTACCCACAGACTACCGGACGACCGTCGCGTCCTGAACTGTTTGAGCTGTTGCTCGGAATGAAGCAGAAAGCCGCGGTAGTTAAAAAGCCCGGTCAGTTCGTCAGTAAGCGAAAGGTCTTTTAGCTTCCTGTTTGCTTCCCTAAGGCGTTTGGCTGTTCGCCGAAGCTCAATGCGGCCGGTCAACTGTCTTGCAGCAGCCTCAAGGGCCTCAACCTGTCCGGGACTCAGATCCCACGCTTCGGTGTGCATGACGCACAAAACTCCCAACACAGAATCATCCTTATCGATCAACGGAACACCCGCAAAAAATCGAATGAACGGCTCTTCGGTTGCGAGCGGATCACGCATGAACCGGTCGTCAGCTCGAATGTCTTGGGAAACCGTCGTTTCGCGTCCAAGTTGGATCATCCGCGAACATAATGACACCGGGCTAACATCCGAACCAGGCTCCGAACCGACCCGCGAACGAAACCACTGGCTCGACTCGTCTACGATCCAGATCGCCGCGCGCGGCACATTGCAGATCTGAGCTGCAATCTGCGTAATATCATCAAATTCTCTGATGGAGTCGGTTTCAGGAGTCGCGGAAACACTTATTACTGACAGATGAGAACGGTCAATACTTTGGACGGGGAGCTTCATAAAATTAGACGGCGCTGAGCCAGAACAGATAAAAAACCAGGCCAAGTAGGCAACGGCGACACTGCGCCAAGTAAAAGAAGCAACGACTAATGAAAGTCTAACAAACCAGATTCACAATTTAAAGCACTTTTGCGTATCGTCCTTTGACAACAAAACGCTGGTCCATTTGATGCATGAAACCGTCATCCGGTCACCTACATATGTAAAAACTTGTTGTCACTCATCTGTGATCGACCGCAGAAAACTATTGCCATTTTCTAACCGGAGGCCAAAATTGTCGGCGATCGTTTGACCTATGTCCGCCAGCGAATCACGTGTTCCAAGGTTGACGCCCGGTTTCCCATTTCTTCCATAAACGATCAATGGAGCGTACTCCCGTGTGTGGTCAGAACCAGGAAAAGTCGGGTCGTTGCCATGATCGGCCGTCAATATCATCAAGTCATCGTCTCTCATCGCGGCGAAGATCTCGGGAAGCCGCGAATCGAAATACTCCAGAGCTTTGGCGTATCCTTCAGTGTCGCGTCGGTGGCCGTAAAGCATATCGAAATCGACCAGATTGCTGAACACGAGGCCCTTTGAATCAGTGTTTAACGCATTCACAGTCTGATCGATCGTTTGATCGTTGTTCTTTGCGGTCAGGTCCTGAGTTACGCCTACAGAATCGTAGATCGAAGCGATCTTTCCGATACAGACCACGTCCAGTCCAGCATCTTTCATCAACGGCAACAGATTCTCGCCCGGCGGCGGCACGGCGTAGTCATGCCGATTCTCTGTTCGCGTAAAGTCCGACGAGTTCGCACCAATGAACGGCCGGGCTATCACTCGTCCAACTCTATGGGTTCCGTCCAATATTGTCCGTGCGGTTTCGCACATTTCGTAGAGGCGATCGATCGGTACGACCTCCTCATGTGCTGCGATCTGAAAGACCGAGTCGGCTGATGTATAGACGATCGGCTTGCCGGTTCGGAGGTGCTCTTCGCCAAGAGTCTTGATTATCTCAGTGCCCGAGGCCGGAATATTTCCGAGAATTCCCGGAACACCGGCTTCCGAAATGAACCTGTCGATCACATCGGCCGGGAAGCCTTGTGGATATGTGGGGAATGCTTTTTCAAGAACAATGCCGGCCATTTCCCAGTGTCCGGTCGTTGTGTCTTTCCCGTTTGAACGCAAGGCACATTTGCCGTACGAACCGATCGGTTCATTTACCGGCGACAGCCCTTCCATTGAACGAATATTTCCAAGGCCCAACCGCTGAAGGTTGGGGGTGTTGAGTTCGCGGCTTTTGTAGACGCTTCCGAGCGTATCTGCACCTGCATCGCCCCACTCAGCCGCATCCGGCATTTCTCCGATCCCGGCGGAATCAAGCACGACCAAACATATCCGGTTGAAGTTATTGACCATTTTTATTTATCGGTAGAAAAAGAAGAAAAGGCCATTCACCTACGCAAAGCGGTATATCCCTCACGGGCCCTGATCTGCGATCCTGGCGGAACGCCTTTGACCGTTACCTTGATGGAGCGAAACTTTCCGTCCTTTGCTTCGTTGGCAGAATAATAGCCGATGCTGTACATCGTGCCCAACTCGTCCGCGACCTGACGAAAGGCGAGCCGGGCTCCACTTATACCGTCGATCGGAAAAACACGACCGCCAGAGAGTTTGGCAAGCTCCGCCATCTCTGCATCCGCTATCTCATAAAGACTCTTGCTAACAGCAAGCCGTTCGAATTCGCCGAGCTGACAGAAGTCGACGGCCCTTTCTACGTTTGAACCCGTCCCAAAACCTGAATAATAACGCCTGATCTGCGCCCGTGAGAAGCGGATCGCTGTCTGGCAATCGCCCAAGAGGTTCTCTTCGAAATAGGGCCTGGTGTTTACCTTGATGAAATAGGTAGCGATCCCGGCCTGTTCAAGCAACTCCTTAGGTTCCGAAAAATCAGTAGCGCTTGTCGAGTCGACGCCATCGGTTAACGCGACAAGAGCTCGCCGGCCCCGAAATGCCGCGTTTGGTTCGTCGCCAAAGACCTTTTCAGCAATCTCAATCAAGGCATCGTAATACGGTGTTCCGTTGCTTGTCCCAACGCTTTCGAGGCTCCTGCTCAATGCCGCACGGTCGCCGGTCAACGTCTGAACTATCTCAGGAACGGCCTCGGCGACACCACCTGAAGTGTTGGTCCGAAACGAAATGATGGCAACGCGATCACCTTCTCGAAGCGAGTCGATAAACTGCTGAGCAGCGCGCCTGATCAAATTCAGCTCAGCCCGGGTCGATCCGGACGTGTCAAGCAGCAAGGCGACCTCCATCGGTGCGGCAGTCGTTGAAAACTCTGCTATCTCCTGCTGCTTGCCATCTTCGTTAATGACGAATGAACTTCGGCTAAGTCCAAGTATTGGCTTGCCGGTCTTGTCCAAAACCTGCACAGGAACATCGATCAGTTCGGTCTCGACCCGAATGACCTCATCTTCGACGGGCGGCGTGGGCGTCGCGGATTGACCATCGGCAATGCTGACGCACCAAATGACCACCATTACGGCCGTAATCCATATTTTGACGCCCCATTTCATTGTCATTCCCTGATTATTATGAGTCTATCAGAAACGCGTTTCGAGGTTAACTAATTCTTACCATAGGTGACCTTCTGATTGATTTAAAAATCGATTAGTTGCAATGTATTAGAGATTCAAGAAACAAACGGAAACGGCGACCTCCAACCTCACAATATTGCAGGAAGTTACGCCCGTCCAAAATATACTAGGAGAAATCGATGAAAACTGCTTTCACTTTACGAATATTTATTTCGATCGCGGCGATATTGGCCGCCACAACAACAGCGGTCAGCGGGCAGGCACCGCTTTTGGTCGACAATATTGATTACCCGGCCGCTTCTTTGCTTGTCGACAACGGTTGGGCAGCACATAGCGGAGCGGGGACCAATTCAGTTGCTGCCGTCAGCCCGGGACTTGAATATAGCGGTTATCCAGGTTCCGGGATCGGAAATGCTGCCGGAATGACCGTCAGCGGCGAGGACGTCCATCGAACCTTTGCTGTTCAGTCAAACGGGAGCGTATATGCTGCCGTCCTTGTCAACCTCTCAGAAGCGGCCATTAACGAAGTGGGCGGGTACTTCTTTCACCTAAGCCCCGATCCGATCGGCACCGCCTTCCGGGGCCGAGTATTTGCTCGTAAAGATAAAGCGGGCAACATCGCGTTCGGCCTGTCGAAAGCGGGAACGAGTGCGGCGACCGTTTCATTCACGGGGTTTACATATTCGCTGAATACGACCTATCTGCTAGTGCTGAAATATACGATCGTCGACGGTGAGGCCAACGACACTGTTGAGTTGTTCATCAATCCTTCACTTCCCGGCGGCGAACCGGGATCCGCAACCGTAACGGCCAGCGATGTGTCCGCCTCTGACATTAGCGTTGGCTCTTTCGCGCTTCGGCAAGGCAGTACGGCGACGTCACCGACGCTGAGGGCTGACGGCATCAGGATCGGCACGAGCTGGGCAAGCGTGACCGAAGGCACTGTCAAGCCGCC